>JBDHAI010000045.1:0-11748 GCA_039588155.1 Gemmatimonadota bacterium
CTTGACGATCGACGAGCTGGAGCCGGCGATGTTCACCGTGTCGGCCGACAAGCGCTTCTCCGCGAACTCGAACGACACCCGCGTGCGCGTCGATGGCTCGTAAAACAGGTTGACGATCGTCTTGCCGCGCAGGACGGGGACTTTTTTGATCGCCCGCTCGCTGATCTCCTTGAAGGGCTCGGCAACGTCGAGGATGGTCGTGATCTGCTCGGCGCTGAGTCCCTCGAGTCCCGTCAGATCTTTCCCGAACTCAATCGTGGCTGTCACACTGACTCGATCTTGTGTAGTTCAACAGAAAGCCGGCCATCAAGGTTGGCGACGTGCACCGCGACGTCTTCCGCATCGCTCACCTCGAAATGCCGACCCACGAAATCGGGTTGTATGGGAAGTTCACGACCGCCACGATCCACCAGCACGCAGAGGTAGATCCGCGCCGGCCGGCCGTAGTCCGCCAGGTGATCCATGGCCGCTCGCGCCGTCCGACCGGTGTGGCTGACGTCGTCAACGATCACCACGGCCTTGTCGTCTATGTCAGGGATATGACTCTCACCGATGAGCGGCCGCGGCCCAATCACGCTGAGGTCGTCGCGATACAGCGTGATGTCGAGAGTGCCGCGAGGCACCGTCTGACCCTCACCGCTCTCGATCTCGTCTACAAGTTGTTCGGAAAGCTCGACGCCCCGGCGGTGGATGCCCACAAGCACGAGACCCTGGGTCCCCGCGTTCGCTTCGACGATCTCGCGGGCCATGCGCGCCAGCGCGCGCCGCACGGCTCGCTCGTCCATCACAACCGTGTCGGTTCCGGTCTGCACCTCTCCCCCGTACCACCCCGGGCTTGCTTCGTAGTTGGCCGCAGTATAGCCACCAACCTGTCAAAGTGTCAACGTTTTCGCCCGCTCCCTCGCACCCCGCACCCGCTTCCTCCTTTACAAGGTCGAGCCCCGCTCCTATTTATCCCCCGGCCCTCAGACCTGGACCCATCTATGCACCGATTCGCTGCGATTCCGCTGCTCCTGCTCTCGGCGCTGGCCAGCGCGGCGCCCCTCGCCGCTCAGACCGGCGGCCCGCTCGAACTGACGGGTCCCCGGGCCGTCCTCACCTACATACCCTTCGACCTGAGCTTCTCCGCGCCCGAGGGACCGGATTCGGTCGAATGGCGGGTTGTCAGCGGCCGCGACGGCCGGGTGCTCGCTTCCGGTATCGCCGCACCCGGATCCGAGGTCGAGGTGGGCGGCCTCAGGGTGGAGCGCCGCGCCGACATGCCACTGCGCGTGTTCGCAGCGGCAGAGACGGCGACGTTCGACCCGCTGTGGCTCCCCGGTTGGTTCAGCATCCTGCCGCCGCTCCTCGCCATCACCCTCGCCCTCATCTTCCGCGAGGTCGTCGTCTCACTGTTCGCCGGCATCTGGCTGGGCGCCCTGTTCGTCGCTGGGCTCAACCCCATCGCCGCCACGCTGCGCACCATCGACGCCTTCATCGCGCCCTCGCTCGCCGACCCCGATCACGCTGCCATCGTGATCTTCAGCCTGCTCTTGGGTGGTATGGTTGGCCTCATGGGTCGAAGTGGCGGAACCCAGGGCATTGTCGACGCCGTAGCGCCCCTCGCCACCAACCGCCGGCGCGGGCAGCTGGCCACGTTCCTCTCCGGGCTGGCGATCTTCTTCGACGACTACGCCAACACGCTCATCGTGGGCAACACCATGCGACCGATCACCGACCGGCTCCGCATCTCCCGCGAGAAGCTGTCGTACCTCGTCGATTCTACGGCGGCGCCCGTCGCCGCCATCGCCTTCGTCTCGACCTGGGCAGGCTACGAGATCTCGCTGATCGGTGACGGACTCCAGGCGGCGGCGAGCTCGGTGGCCATCTCCGACCCGGCACTCTCGAGTCAACTGGCTGCGGCCAGCCCCTTCGCCGTCTTTCTGCGCAGCATCCCGTACCTGTTCTATCCCATCCTCGCGCTCTGCATGGTCTTCCTGGTCGCCTGGACCCGGAGAGACTTTGGGCCGATGCTGGCCGCCGAACGCCGCGCCGCGGGCGGCGACGGACTGTATCGCAGGGGCGCGATCTTGATGGTCGATACGAACGCGGAGATGATGCAGCCCAAGGATGACAAGCCGGACCGCTGGTTCAATGCCGCCATCCCGGTACTCACCGTCGTTTTCGTCGTGCTGCTGGGTCTGTACCTGGACGGCCGGGCGAGCCTGGGACGCGACGGCTCGCTAACGGAGATTCTCGGGGCAGCCAACGCCTTCAACGCGCTGCTCTGGGGGTCGCTCGCCGGCTGTCTCGTGGCGTTCCTGCTCGCCGTCGGACAGCGCATCCTCGCCATGCAGGAGGCCATCGACGCCTGGATCGGCGGACTGCGCGCCATGCTGCTCGCCATCGTCGTCCTGGTGCTCGCCTGGTCACTGGGTGCCGCGACCGTGGCGGTGGGGACGGCCGAGTACGTCAGCCACATATTAGAGAGTGCCGGCTTCCCGCTCCGCATGCTGCCCGTATCGGTCTTCGTAGCGGCCGCGGTGATCGCCTTTGCCACCGGCACCTCGTGGGCGACGATGGCGATCCTGATCCCGCTGGTCATCCCGTTGGCGGTGGCGCTGGGCGCCGGCGAGCACCCAACGGTCCTGGTCGGCACGATCAGCTCGGTGCTGGCCGGCGCGATCTTCGGGGATCACTGCTCACCCATCTCCGACACCACCGTGCTGAGCTCCATGGCGTCGGCATCCGACCACGTGGACCACGTGCGCACCCAGCTGCCCTACGCCCTGTTGGTCGCCGTCGTGGGCATGCTCATCGGCGATATTCCCACGGCGTACGGTGTGCCGTGGTTCATCTCCTACGCCGTCGCTATCGCGATCCTGTTCACGGTTCTCAGGTTCGTCGGCGGGACTGTCGCTGAAGGCGCGGAGACTGACTAGCTAACGGGGAGGGCCGATCGTGGGTCTTGAAGAGCTCAGCGCAGGGGTTGGCGCTCCACACACCGTCAACGTCGTCGTGGAGATCCCGAAGGGCTCCCGCAATAAGATCGAATTCGATCACGAGCTCGAGGTCTTCCGGCTCGACCGCATCCTTCACTCGCCCGTGCACTACCCCGGCGACTACGGATTCATTCCGGGCACCTATTCGCCCGACGGCGACCCGCTCGACGCGCTCGTTCTGGTCACCGACCCGACATTTACCGGCTGCGTTCTATCTGCCCGCCCCATCGGCGTCCTGCTGATGACCGATGAGAAAGGGCAGGACGAGAAGATTCTGGCGGTGCCGGAGAAGGACCCGCGCTACGAGGAGTTCTCCGACCTGAGTCATCTGCCGCGCCATATCTTGAAGGAGCTGGAGCACTTCTTCGGCGTCTACAAGGATCTGGAGGGCAAGGAGACAGCCGTACTGGGTTGGGAGACCGTGCTGCGGGCTCACCAGATCATCCGCCAGGCGATCGAGGCCCAGAAAGCGCGCTAGACCGGCGTCAGCAGCGGTTCACCCCGAACCCCCCGCATCAGGTTGGTCCAGGCCAGCTCGAACATGCGCCGCCGAGTGTCCTCCGTCGCGCTTCCGATGTGGGGCAGCAGCACGGTCCTCGGGCTTTCCTTCAAGCACTCCCGGATTTCCGGCTCGTTCTCGTAGACGTCCAGGCCCGCGCCGCTCAGCTTGCCGGCCTCCAGCGCCTCGCAGAGCGCGTCCTCGTCCACGATCCCGCCCCGAGCCGTATTGACCAGCACCGCACCGTCCTTCATTAGCGCCAACTCGTCGCGGCCAATCAGACCCGCGGTTTCCGGGCTCAGCTGCACGTGCACCGACACGACATCGGACTCGGCCAGAATGGCACCCAGCGATGCGATGCGCCGCGCGCCTGCCTCGCGCTCGAACTCCGGCTGCGAATTCCGGTCCCAGTACAACACCTCCAACCCAAACGGGACCGCGCGGCGACCCACCGCCTGCCCGATCCGGCCGGCGCCTAACAGTCCGAGGCGACGACCGCGTAGCTCGGTACCGAGCAGCAGGGTCGGCCGCCAGGCCCATTCGCCGAGCCGGGCCATCGCCTCGGCTGCGGGGAGTCGCCTGCAGACCGCCAGTATCAACAACCAGGTGAGGTCCGCCGTGGCCTCGGTCAGCACGTCGGGCGTGTTCGAAACGGGAATACCTCGAGCGCGCGTAGCTTCCAGGTCGACGTTGTCGTACCCGACGGCGTAGTTCGCCACGACCTTCAGGTCGGGCAGCCGATCGAGCAGCTGCGCGTCGATCCGGCGCGACAGCAGGGGGAGCAGGCCCTGATAATCGCCGGCCGGCACGGGATCGGCCGCCTCGATCCACTCGATCTCCACGTCGTCAGGAACCGTGACGTGCCGAACGAAGTACTTCACCTCCTCCGCGACCAGCACGCGAATTCTGGACCCCGACACGCTCTACCGCCTTTCCCGGAAGAACTCACGCAGCAGCGCTGCCGCTTCGTCCGCCAGGACCCCGTGCTCCAAATTGACCCGATGGTTGAGCCGATCGTCCTGCACCAGATTCCCCAGGCTACCGCACATGCCCGCCTTTGGGTCGTGGGTGGCGAAGACCAGGCGCTCGAGGCGCGACAGCACGATCGCGCCGGCGCACATGGCGCACGGCTCCAGCGACACGTAGAGGGTGCAGTCCGTCAGGCGCCAGTCGCCGGTCTTCGCAGCAGCCTCACGCAGCGCCAGTAGCTCGGCATGGGCGGTGGGATCGGCAAGCTCCCGCGTGCGATTGTGATTCCGGGCCACCAGCTCCGACCCGCGAACCAGCGCGGCACCCACGGGCACCTCGCCTCGGGCCGCGCCGTCGCGCGCCTCCTCTAGAGCCATCGCCATCCAGCGAGCGTCTTCGGCGTTCATCGCGCCTCAGTCTCGCCCGCCGCCGGCCGGCGGTCAATATCTCTGAATGGCTAGGCCTTCGGGAAGACTCGCAGAACCGCGCGCACGCATCCCAACATCTGCGCGACCGGGTTGCCACGTGCGGCCATTCCGTTCCCCTCGATCGACGGATCGGGATCGCGGATCTCCACCCTGCCACCCTGGTCGTAGACGGCGAGGTCGGTGCCGTTCGGCCGGTCACACGGCTCGACCAGCACCATGTCGCCCCTCAGGATGCCGAGATCGGGGAAGTGATCGTTGGCGCGAAGCAGGAAACAGTCGGCTGAACAGGCGACTCCAACATCCAGATCGTAGCGGGCTTCTACTTCTTCCTCCGGCGCCTGCGATTGGGTGTCCCGATAGAGAGGGACCGTGACGGTGGCCGGCGAGAGGTCGAGACCCAGGATGCGGAGGGCCCGGGATCGGGACGGGGTGCGGTCCAGATAACCCTTGCGTTGCAGCGATTGTAGGTGCTCGGTAACCGTCTTCGTCGAGCGGATCCCGAAACGTGTGCCGATCTCCCTGATGCTCGGCTGAAAGGTCTCTCGTTTCAGGTACTCGACGACGTAGTTGTAAATACGACGTTCGATTGGGCTGAGCACCTCGGGCATCTGCGCCTCCCGAACCCGTCAAGCGGAAACGCCTCCCCCCGCTGCCCGGAACGATTCCGGAGAGCCTAAGGCGCCAGTACGGTCGGCTGACCGTCCGCTATGTTCGAGTTCCCTCTTAGGGGGGAGAGATTTTTCTTCTTAAACGTCAGGGCAAAAACTGCGCCCGATTTTCCCGAATTGATGTCTTGGTTGTGCAAGTGAGTTTAGGATGCGTGGAATCACTCTGTCAAGCACCCGGGAAAAGCAGGTGGACGGGGTGTACGGGTGAGCAGGTGGACAGGTAAGTGTCTAGACGGATGCACGCATCGGCACGCAGATGACGCATCGGAAGCCGTCGGAAACGATGTGCAAAGTGTAATCAGTGAAGAGCAAAGAGTGAAGAGCAAAAAAGATTCAATTCTCTTTTGTCGGTCCGTTGCAACACCGACTGTCGACTCGTCGACGCGTCTACTCGCCTACCCGTCCACTCGTCCACCCGCCTAACGGCCGACCAGAAACTCCGTTGCGTCATCGATGCGAGCCAGTACCACTTCTCTCCCCATCAAATTGAGGACCTCGAAGATGCCGGGACTCACGCTTTCGCCGACCAGAGCCAGCCGGAGCGGGTGGATGAGCTTCCCGGCTCCGATACCCATAAGTTCAGCCACGTCACGGAGTTGCAGCTCTAGCTTTTCCTCGTCCCAGGGGTCGGTTTCGGCCAACACCGCCCGTAGGCGCCCCAGCCGCTCCAGCGCCGCCGCGCCGTCTTTCCAGTGCTTCGCCACCGCTTTCGGATCGTACTCGACTTTACCCGGAAAGAACGGGCGTGCGCGTTCAGGCAGTTCGACGAGAACTTTCGCGCGCACTTTGATGCAGTCGAGCACGCGCTCGAACCAATCCACGTGCGAATCGATGAAGTCGTGTGAAGTCACACCGGCTTCGATCAGTTCCTCGGCAACGTAATCTGTGAGCTCGGAGGCGGGCGTGCTGGAAACGTACTGCCCGTTCAGCCACTCGAGCTTCTCGTGATCGAACGTCGCCGGCTTTCTGTTGATTCTTTCCAGCGTGAACCGCCAGATGAGCTCGTCGATATCCATCAACTCCGTATCGTCACCCGGCGACCAGCCCAGTAGCGCCAGGAAGTTGTTCATCGCCTCCGGCAGGAATCCCGCTTTGCGATACTCGCTGAGCGCCGTTGCGCCGTGACGCTTCGACAACCGCTTGCCGTCCGGTCCGAGAATGAGAGGAACGTGACCGAACACCGGGGTCTCTGCACCCAGCGCCTTGTACATCTGAATCTGCTTCGGCGTATTCGAGATGTGGTCGGCACCGCGTATAACATGAGTGATGCCCATGGCGACGTCGTCCGAGACGACGGCCATGTTGTAGGTTGGCGTCCCATCCGTGCGCAGGATAATGAGGTCCTCGATGTCAGCATTCTTGAAGCGGGTCGTCCCCGCCACGGCGTCGTCCCAGACCGTCTCACCCTCCGGAATTTGGAAGCGGACCGTATACGGCTCCCCCGCCGCGGCGCGCTTTTCCGCCTCCCCCGGTGGGATCTGGCGACAGCGGCCGTCGTAGGCGGCTGCGGTGCCCTGCTCCCGGGCCGCTTGGCGCAGCTCCTCCAACCGCCCGGCTGGACAAAAGCAGCGGTACGCCGCGCCGCCCTCCATCAGGCGGTTCGCGTCGGCTCGGTGTCGCTCGATGTGGTCGGCCTGGTGATACGGCCCCTCGTCCCAGCTGATGCCCAGCCAGGCGAGCCCGTCGAGGATGGCCTCGGTCAGCTCGCTGCGGCTCCGCTCCTGGTCGGTGTCCTCGATCCGCAGCACGAAGACGCCGCCCACGTGCCGAGCGAATAGCCAGTTGAAGAGCGCGGTCCGGGCGCCGCCGACGTGAAGGTAACCGGTGGGGCTCGGTGCGAACCGCACGCGTGGCGCGTCGCTCATCTCATCATCGTCCTTGGCAAAAGCGTGGGGCTGAGCCTCGTGCTCGAGACGCAGCCCCTCGGTCCTATTCATGGCGGAGAGGGTGGGATTCGAACCCACGAGGGGCTTTCGCCCCCAACACCTTAGCAGGGTGCCGCCTTAAGCCTCTCGGCCACCTCTCCCCGGGCTGGTTGTATGGTCTCCAGCCGTGCCCGCCTAAGATAGCCCGCTGGCGGTGAATGTCACGAGGGAAGCGCGTGGACAGGTGGACGGGTAGGCGAGTTGACAGTAGACAAGTGGACGCGCAGACGGTAAACGGATAGTCTCAGCCCACGCGTCAACGCGTCTCCTTGCTCGCCTGCTCACCCGTCCCCCCGCTCTCCAACCGTCTACCTGTAAACTCGTCCATACTGCGGCTGACCCCGAAGAACCCCACCAGTCCATCGAACCAGTCCGTCGGCAGAACGCGCATGAGTGGGGACACGTAGATGAAGCGGGGCATAATGAGCCGCTTCTGATTCTTTTTGATCGCCTTCACGATCTTGTTCGCCACGTACTCCTGCTTCAGGATCGGCAGGAACACGGACAGGCGCGTCTTTACCCCCTCAAACATCCCCGTGTTCACGTAATAGGGACAGACCACCGTCGTGCGGATCCGGGCTCCCTGGTGCTTGAGCTCCAGACGCAGCGCCTCGTCGAAGCCGACTGCGGCGAATTTGCTGGCGCTATAGTCGATGAGCCGCGGCGCGCCTACCAGACCACCGGCCGAGGCGATGGTCACGATGTGCCCGCCGTTGCGTTCCATCATCGTCGGAAGGAAAGCGCGTGTAGTCCAGAACAAGGCGAGCGTGTTGATGCGAAAGGTCCGCTCGATCTCCTCGTCCGAGGCTTCCAGGAGAGGTTTACCGGTGACGATGCCCGCGTTGTTGATGAGGACATCGATGCCGCCGTGCGCCTCGAGGATCCGGGCCGCCCGGCTGTAGACGCTTTCGCGGTCCGAGACGTCGCAGCGATAGCTCGACACTCGATAGCCCTGCAGCTTGAGCCCCTCGCTCAGCTCCTTCAGGCCCGGCCCATCGATGTCCCAGAGAATCACGTGGGCTTGCTCGGCCGCGATCTTCTCCGTCAGCAGCCGCCCGATACCGCTGGCGGCTCCCGTGATCAAGACGTTCTTGGCTGCTAGCTGGGTCATCTCCGCGCTCCCGCCCCCGGGCAGTTCCAACGCCCGAACCTCACATACGCTCGCCTCTGTTCCGCCGAAAGACAAGTGGGGGACACGCTCTCAGCGATTTGCATGTATATTAGGGTCAGCACTGGCTGTCTGCCGGCACCCGTGTCGGCCGGATCGCGGCCACACGGCGGATGCAGTGCTCGGGGGAGATGCAATGCTGGGCAGGCGCATCAGCAGCTTTCTGCTATGGCGAAAGTGTCCTTGGGGTAAGTGGCACTGGCGGTGGGGCTTCTGTCGCTGCATCAACGCCGACCTCGAGATCACGCGCCGCAGCTGGACCGACGAAGGCCAGCGTTTGACCAGGACACCCGAAGCAAAAGAGCATTCTCCTCCCTGAGTGCCGCCCGCGGCCCGCACCTCCCGTAGTCCACCCGTCTACCTGTCCACTCCTTTACCCGTCTACCTGCTGACTCGACTGCCGGTCCGCCGACTAGCCGTATCCAAGCCCATGTCTTAGACTTGCCAGGTTCGTACTCCGCCGGTTTCGAATCCAGCTCGAGTAGGCGATCAGAAATGGCGACATCAACTTCGAGTACCGCCCCAGCGTCCAGCCGGTGCCGTCGTGCCTATCAAAAAGTCGTCAATCAGGCAGAGCAGCTGCTGGAGCTGGCGACGGACTCCGACGACCGATTGATCCGCAGGTCCGACAAGACTTCCGCCTGGAGCGTCGGCCAGCACCTGGACCACATGGCCAACGCCAACCAGGCGATGGCTGCAGCCGTCACCAAGATCCTCTCGCCGGAGCCCATCGAAACGCGTAGCGGACCCACGTTCCTGGGCCGGGCCGTGCTATTAGGCGGCTGGATTCCTCGGGGTGCGGGCAAGGCGCCGGAATTCACGACTCCCGCTGCGGATTCGCCGGAGCAGATCAGGAGCAACGTACGGGCGTCGTTGCAGGTGGTGAGCAGTCTAGGTGAGGCGCTGCCCGAGATCGGCCGCTCGAAAGCCCGGCTCGATCATTTCGCTTTCGGCGGACTCAGCCCCATGCAGTGGCTGCGCACGATGGACGTGCATACCCGACACCATCTGAAGATCATCCGCGACATCGAGCGCGCCACGGACTGAGAGAGGCTGGCCGTCGGGCGTCGCTCTGAGGCTGGCCGCCTAGTCGTCGAGCGAAGGCTTTCGCCTCAACGCCTTCGTTCGCTTGCGTCGCGTCTTGCCGGCCAGGCGCGCCTCTTTCGACGCCGCGGTCGGCCGTGTCTTTCGGCGCGGCTTTGGCCGAGCGAGCGCCTCCTTCACCAGCTCCTGTAGCCGGGCGACGGCCAGCTCTCGATTGCGGCGCTGGGTCCGCTCGCGGTAGGCCACCACGCGCAGAATCCCTTCGCCGCTAATCCGGGTCGCCAGCCGCCTCATGATCCGCTGCCGCTCGTCTTCGCTGACGGCCTCGCTGGCCCGCACGTTCCAACGCGCCTCCACCCGGGTCGATCGCTTGTTGATGTTCTGGCCGCCCGCGCCACTGGCCCGGGAGGCGCGGAACTCGATCTCGCCGATGGGGACTTCAGAAAGGCCCACGGTCACCTCGCAGTCTTTCGCCGCTGTCCGATCCGGGCCTAGTCGAACCGCGGATTCACGACGTTGTTGAAGATCGAACCGAAGGTGTAGCTAAGACTGAGGTTCGCGCGGAAACGATAGTCGGTGCCCAGCTCCCGGCGCCGCAGCAGGATCTCTTCGTCGGGTATGCCCTCGGCGGAGAGGAAGATCTGGTCCTTCGTCCGCTCGACGCTTCCGTTGATATTGAATTCCAGACCGCGGACGAGTCGCACGTTCAAAAAAACGGAAAACTCGATTCGGTGCTGGCTCCAGTCGTCGAGGAAGGCGGCGGCCTCCAGTGAGGTGTTGATCGTGCCGAAGGGCTGCCGCACGGAGTACTCGATGTCGAGGAAGTTCTGTGGACGAATCTCTTCTGTCTTTCCGAATACCGTGATCTGCTCGTAGTCGAAGTACTGCAGCACTACCCCATAGACAAAGGTGAAGGCGCGCCGCGTCGATTCCGCGTAAGGAAAGATGTTGTATTCGATTAAGGGACCGATCTCCAGCCGCAGATCGTGGTTGGTGAAGGTCGAGGTGCGCGCGTCCATGGTGGCGCCCAGCGACCAGTGCTCGCCCTTGCTCTTGGCGACGAACGCCCCGCCCCCATAGTCCCGGAAGATGCTGGTCAGGGTGGAACTGTCGCTCAGCTCGAAGCTGTCCTCGCTGTAAAAACCGCTGACGAAGAGCCGGATCTTCCAATCCTCCGTCGTGCGATTCGCGGAGAACGAACCGTTACCGGAAAAGAACTCCTGCCTCTGCTCGCCCGCGATTCTGCCGCCGACGCGAACCCGGAGAATCCAGAAATTCCAGGGGTCATCGACGGTTTGCGGTGTCGGCAGCAGTGTGTCCGGAGCCTCGTACGTCACATCGAGCCGCTCGGCGGCCGGCGTTCGTGCCGCGTAGCGCACCAGACCGAGCTTGATCGTCCGTGTGAGCCCGGCACGGACTTCGTCGAACGTGTCCGTGTTTCTCGAGAAGTAGAGCAACGAATCGTCCACCGCCTGGAAGTCCTGCTGCCCGATGTAGGCGAGTGTGAATTCCTGGCCTCCGCCGCCTGTTCTGCGGGTGGTGATGAGAACGTGCACCTGGGCGTCCTGCCGATTTCGAACGTAATCGACGAAGGTGATCTCGCGCCGGAAGTGGTCGAAGTCGCAGAAGCGGCTACGGCAATCCACGTAGACGCGTAGAGTCTCGCCCGTTCGGGCGGAGTCTCGCGTCTCCTGAGCGCGCGCAGGCCGAGCGGCCACCGCGCTGAGGGCGACGAAGATGAGAATGAGTAAGCGACCCGGCATCGTCCGATCCACAAGTCCGTGCGCACGTTAGCCCACGCGCACCGAGGTGGCAAACCCAGAGGTTCGTAATTCTAGCCTCAGTCGGAGTCCTGGTGGCGTGAAGTGAGTGGTTACTTCTCGGCGGTGCGAGTAGGGTGTGTCGTCAGCGGTCCGGCGACAGACGTACTATCGCTCGTCGCGCATCCTTGACCCACGGTTGCAGTTCGGGATCGGCGTCCTGCCAGGCCTCGACGAAGAACGCATACTCTTTGGCAGCCTTCCCGAATTCACCCGTTTCCTCGTAGGCCCGGGCCAGGTGGTAGC
>JBDHAI010000046.1:0-20173 GCA_039588155.1 Gemmatimonadota bacterium
ATCGTCTTCCGACACGCTAACTGCGTTGAGGAGATCGAGTGCCGCCTGAAAGTAGTGGCTGGCGTAGATCTGCTTCCGTCCGATCAGCGCTCCCGACAACGACACGTGAGGCTGACGATCGATCGCCACGTGGTTGACGGTCAACGTTGCCTTGAGGCCGAAATCCTCTAGAGCCCAGTAGAAGATGTCCTCAACTCCGTTTTTTCTCGCTTCCGGATAGCGTTGCAGATGCACGTGGAAGGGGGCGCTGTACTCGATAAGATAGGGTGTCTTGCCCAGAAGCAACTCGAAGCCTTCCGCCACGCTGAGGGGGTCGCGTTTATCGTCGTAAGTCGCCAGCGCGGCGTTCCCGTCCGACATGTACTCCCTGAGATAGACCGCGAGCTCGCGAGCCATGAACGCGTTGGCCTGCCGCGCGTAGTCTGGCTGTGACCAGTTTACCTGTCGATGCAAAGCTTCGATGGTGCCCGCTGGCAGCTTCACGTCACATTGCTCCACCTTGCACTTCTTGAGCGCCTCGATGTCTCCCTTGGGCAACTCCAGCGTGACCATATCTTTGACGTCCGGCGACTCACCGTACAGGCCGACCTGAAGCGTGGTGGTTTCTCGTGAGACGAAGCTCTCTATATCGTCGACGTGTTCGAGGAAGAACTCCAACGGCACCGCGATACGAACAACGGCAAATACGTCCACTTCCCGGTCGTCAGCGGACTTGGGAATCTTGGAAACTGCGACACCTTTCTGAAGCTCTTCCAACTCCCCACTCGAAAGCCCGATTTCGTCCCTCAAGAAAGTCAAGACGTCCTGCGCGCGGACTTCGGGCGCCGTCACAGGCGCGAACGCCAGCAACGCAAGACCGGTCAGTACTGCACTGCGGCGACACTTCATGTCGGGCGACTCCTTCGGCGGACAGTTGATAAGTCTGGGCCGAAAAGATACTGCCTTTCGCTGTGGAGCCCAAGACTGCTTGGGCGCGCGGCCGCTCCGCACTATCTTGCAGTGAGCCGCACCACTCCCAGTTGACCACGCACGGCACTAAGGGACTGACGGCATGAACGAGAAGCGTAGCGGGAGCTGGCGCCGCACCTTCAACCGGTTCGCCGGGTTGCTGGCCGCCGTCGTCGGGATGGGCCTCGTCCTGGTCAGCTTTCGCTTTCTCGACAACCTCTTCTTCTGGTACGTCTGCATCCTGGGCGGGCTGCTCATCATTTTGTTCGGTTTCATCTATGGTGCCAACCCATTCTTGACCAGCGAGCGCCGCTACATCGCGCTTCGAAGTGAAGTGGATCGGTTCATCGGTCTCGTTCGCCAACTCAACGACGCGGCCTCGCGGTCCTCGAATGAGGAGTTCGAACGAGTCAAGTCTGAGATGGTCGCTTCGGTAGAGAGAATGGCGGAACTTGCGGGGAAGGCAGAGTGACGTAAACCCAGCGCGAATCCGTAGGGAGGACGTCGGTATGGAAGGCTCGGAGAAGAACAGCAGGCGCAGGTTCGCTTCACTGACCGCGCTCGCCGTTCGCGCGCGGCAGACGATCGAGCGGTTCCCGCTCGTACTACTCTTCGCCATCGGCGCCGCCGTCGTCCTGCACCGTTTGGCCGACATCGACTTCGACGCTGCCGCCGGCGCGACCCCGCTCATTCCCGTGCTCATGACCCTGGTCCTCGGGATTCCGCTCTTCCTGTCGATTCAGCTGCTGGCGGAGAGTCGCGGATGGTCGGGACGGACCCAGCTGTTGGCCACGGTGTTTGGGCTGTTATTGGCATGGGCCTACTACATGCTGGTTCCCTTCCCGATTCGCGGTGGAGAGGTCTTCCGATTCTTCCAGTTCATCGCGGCGCTTCATCTACTCGTCGCCTTTGGCCCCTTCGTCGGGCGCGGGCGCGGCGAGAACGGCTTCTGGCATTACAACAAGGTGCTGTTTCTTCGGTTCGCGCTGGGTGCGCTGTATTCGGCGGTCCTCTTCATCGGACTGAGCCTGGCCCTGGCCGCGTGCGAAAATCTGCTCGGCTTCGACCTCGACAACGAAGTCTATCTGCAGCTCTGGTTCTGGATCGTCTTCGCCTACAACACCTGGTTCTTTCTGGCCGGCATTCCCGAGGACTTGGAAACACTTGAGCAAGTCCAAGACTACCCGACGGGGCTGCGAATCTTCACCCAGTACGTGCTCATCCCGCTCGTGTTGGTCTACCTGATCATCCTCTACGCGTACATGGCGAAGATCGTGATCGAGTGGGATCTGCCCAAAGGGTGGGTGGGGTTCCCGGTCATCGGAGTGGCGGTGGCCGGGATGTTGGCACTGCTGCTCGTTTACCCGATCCGGGAACGGTCGGAGATCGCCTGGATCACCAAGTTCGCCAAGTATTTCCACTGGTCGCTGTTCCCGCTCATCGTCCTGATCTCCGTGGCTATCGGTACTCGGATTAGCGAATACGGCGTCACCGAGAACCGCTACGCGGTCGTCGTGCTCACCGCCTGGCTACTCGCGATCGCCATCTACTTCACATTCCGACGCCGCAAGGATATCCGGGTCATCCCCGTCAGCCTCTGCATCGTCGCCGTCGTCACCGCATTCGGCCCCTGGAGCGCGACCGCATTCTCACGGAGCAGCCAGTTGGCGCGGTTGCAGGAGCTGTTGATCGGTGAAGAGGTGATGACTGACGGTGTACTCGATGCCACTCCCAAGCGCATCGAATTCGAGCCGAGGAAAGGGATCAGCAATATCGTCAAGTACATACACGACTTCCACGGGCTGAACCGGATTCGAGACTGGTACGCCGAACCGGAGCGCTTGGTCGAGGAGCCGTCCTACGAGGTGGCCCTCCAGGAGATGGGCCTCGAGTACATTAGCCCCTGGACGGATGAGCCCGACGGGTTCGCGATCGACGCGAACGTGCCCAGCCCGCTCGCGATCAACGGATTCGATCATCTCTATCAGGTCAGCGAATTCTGGGACGACGAGCCCAGCCGCTTCCGCGTCGGCATCGATAGCGCGACCGTACTGGCGCTGGAGGGCGCGATCCTGCAACTCGGTCCGCCCGGCGATCCGGGCGCCAGCCTGAGCGCCGATCTGACGCCCATGCTCTCTGACCTTCGCGAGAGAGACTCGCGCGGCGAGCCGCTCCTTCTCGAGGCGACGACGCTCGAGCTCGAGAACGACCGCTACAGGCTAGTCATGTATCTGGCGGCAGCTAGCGGAAAGTTCGAGGGCGACTCGCTCGAGATTCGGCGTTTGTCGGCGACCGTGCTTGTGCAAGTCAAATGAGCAGCTAGGACGGCCCGGCAAAGGGCCGCCAGTACGGCTCAGCTGAGCGCGGGCACCGCCTCGGCCCGTACGTCGCTGCGCACCTGCGCCTTGGCCAGCGCCGTCTGCCGACGACCGAGCAGGTACCCGACGAGCATCCAGACCGCACAGACGGGGGCGGCAAGGAAGGCGATCCCCGACATCGTGAGGCCGAGCACGCCCATCAGCGCGTAGGACCACGCTCCCACCTGGTCGCCGCCACGGTACACGAAGGTGTCGATGAGGTTCTTCGCCTTGTACTTCTCGTCGCGGCTGACGACGGTGTACAGCACCTCACGGGTGGGGCGGGCCACGGCGTAGTTGGCAGCCCGGCGCGCCACCTGGAAGGCCACCAGCACCCCAAGCAGCGGCCAGACTCCCAGGCCCGTGAACCCGAACACGCAAATCAAGGGCAAGATCGTCAGCGTTAGAGCCACACCCAGCCTTTTCAAGATGCGACCGGTGAAGAAGACCTGCGTGATGAGCGTCAGTACGTTCACTGTGAGGTCGATCTTGGCGAAGAACGCGGTGCGCACGGCCCGGTCATCGAAAGCCAGGCCGACGATCTCGGTCTGCTGAAAGTAGAGGAAGGTCGCCATGATCGTGTATAGCAGCATGTAGGCGCAGATACCCAGGAGGTACGGCGAGTGGAAGACTGCGGAAACGCCGCTCCAGATCCCCCCACCTATGGGCTCCTCGCCACCGACCTGGCGCGGATGAGCCGAGTAGCCTCGACCCGGCTCGGTCTCCGGCAAGCCGCCGATTCTCGGACCCGCCTCCTCAGGAACCCAGCGGTCCGGCGGCTGAGTGACGATCGCCAGGCGGCGCACGGCCTGCACGGCGATCTCGATGAGCGCGACGGAGATGAGGATGAGGTACACGGGGCCGATGATCTCGGCGAGAGCGGCCGTGGTCGCCGAGCCGACGATTGCGCCCGCGGTGCCGCCGACCGCGATGAAGCCGAACAAGCGCTTGCCCTGGTCGCTGGAAAAAACGTCGGCCATGAAGGCCCAGAAGACCGAGATGACGAACAGGTTGAATACGCTCACCCACCAGTAGAACGCCCACCCGATACCGATATTCCAGCTTGCCGGCGCCAGCTTCAGCAGGGCGAAAAAGCCGAGCAGATTCAGCATGAAGAAGCGGTACGTATAGGAAATGAACCGGGTCCGGGGCAGTTTCGAGACCAGCGCGGCGAAGGGCGGATGCACCAGGAGCATCGCCACCAGCGTCCCAGTAAACAGCCAAGGCAGGTTCCGCACACCGCTCGCTACGGCCACCTCGTCGCGGATTGGCCGCAGAACGTAATAGCTCGAGAGTATAAAGAAGAAGTACGCACACGAGAGCAGCAGAGCCTGAATCTCGTGAGGCTTGACGTCGACGGCGCGCTGGAGTGTGCGCGTGGTTAGGCTGGCCTTAGGATCGCGCAATCGTATGGTGTCCCGTTTCCCAGGCGGATAAGGAATGAGTGATAAGTGATAAGTGATAAGTAATCAGTAAGACCTGATCGATTCATACGTGCGTCTGTCCAAACGTCCGCCATTGCGATTTGTGCCCGGTCAACGAACGGACTTATCACTTACCACTTCTTACTTATTACTGTAGCAATGCGTCGCAGAGTACGAGCACTACCCCTCGCTCTTCCGCGCGTGCCACGCCTCCAGCACCTTCGTCTCCTTATCAGGCGCGAGGCCGGCGCGGGGGCTCGCCTGCCGCTCTTCCGGCTGTGCCTTCCACCAATCGAGCGTGCTCTTGGCGGTCACGGCCAGCGGGGTGAAGGTCAGGCCCGCAGCTACGGCGCGGGAGTTGTCGAAGGCGGCGAAGCCCGCCGTGTCGCCGACCGGAGGTAGCCAGGCGGTCATCTCGCCCCAGGGCGCAACCTCGTGCTCGGCGAGAAAGTCGGCGTCGACCCAGGTGAACGAGACGTCGTTGCTGACGACAGCGCGGATTCCGTACAACATCTCGCCCATGCTCAAGCGCGACAGCGGACCGACGGCGCTGTAGGTACCGATCGCTTTCGTCTCGACCAGATGGACGTCGAACCTGGCGAGGTCACGGGTATCGATGTACTGGGTCGGGTCATCGGGGGTGCCCGGCGCCATCACTTCGCCGCCGCGGTCGATGCGGACGGGCCAGTAAGTCCATCTGTCCGACCGGTCGCCGGGGCCGACGATGAGATGGGGACGGACAATGATGGCACGATCCGGGAACGCCATCTTGGCCTCTTCCTCGCACCGTGCTTTGAGCGGGCCGTAGTTCTCACCCGTGATCTGCTGGACCGTCGTGACCGCCTCCGCGGCTGCGTCATCGATCGTGCCCACGGGATCGTCCTCGGTCAACCCGAGCTTGCTGAAGTCCGCGTGTACCGAGAGCGACGACGTGTAGAGATAAGTTTCCGCCGAGTCCTTGAGCAGCCCGGCCGAAGCCCGTACCCAGCCGGGGATCGAAGCCGAGTTGTCGATCACCGCATCCCACTCACGGCCTTTGAGCGACTCGAGATCGTCCGCCCGATCGCCGACGAGCTTCTCGACCCTGTCGAACAGCTCGACGTTCATCGTCGGCTCGGTCCTGCCGCGGTTGAAGATCGTCACTTCGTGACCGCGCTGCAGAGCATACTCGATTTGAAACGGCCCGGTGAAGGCGGAGCCTCCCAGAATCAGAATGCGCAGTGACTCCTTCGCCTTTTCGATCTCACGCCCGGCGGCGATGGATGGGTTGAACGCGCCGAGCCCGACGGCGGCGGTCGCGGCGCTCGTTGTGGCGAGGAATTCTCTTCTCGTCGTCATGTTCTCGTTCCCTGGATTTCGTGTTCACTCGAGACGCTGATCAGCAGGCGTTGGGAATCTACCATCACGCCTCCCGGGCGTGCCATGCCGCGAGAGCATCCTTCTCCCGCTGCCTCGGCAGGTCGCTCAGCGGAGCACGCCGCTCCTCGGGCTGCTCCTTCCACCACTTCAGGTTGTCATACGCCGTAACGGCCAGCGGCCGGTAAGTCAGGCCCTTCGCGATGGCGCGAGCCGGGCTGATGTTCGACATGCCGAGCATGTCCCCGCGCGGGGCGACCCAGGGGACCATGTAGGGCAGCTCGTGCTCGACCAGGAAATCGGTGCCCACCCAAGTGAATGAGACCTCGGAGGCCGTTATGGCGCGAATACCGGCGACGAACTCGGCCGAGGACAGACGCGACCCAGGACCGGTGGCGTTGTAGGTGCCGGCGTCGCCGTTCTCGACCAGGCGGATCATCCACTCGGTCAGGTCACGCACATCGATAAGCTGAACCGGATCGTCGCGGTCGCCGGGCGCCAGGACTTCACCACCGACATCGATGCGCACCACCCAGTACGTCAGCCGATCCTTCGGGTCGCCGGGGCCGATGATGTAGTGGGGGCGCACGATGATGGCGCGATCGGGGAACGCTTCGCGGGCCTCGATCTCGGACAACGACTTGTTCACTCCGTATGCGTCAGCGCCGCCGGTGGCAGGGCCATGCTCGGTGACGACCTCGGTCGACTCGTCGATGGCCGGCGCGAGGTAGGGGTAGTAGACGCCGGTCGACGAGGTGAACAAGTAGAGACCCACGCTGTCCTTCAACAGTAGAGCCGCATCGCGCACCCACTTCGGGTCCGTGGCCGAGTTGTCGATCACGGCGTCCCACTCCCGCCCTTTCAGTGACTCGAGGTCACCGCTGCGGTCGCCCCTCAGCTTCTCGACTTTCGAGAAGACCTCGGGGAACAGGGTGGGTACCGTCCGGCCGCGGTTGAAGATCGTCACTTCGTGCCCGCGCTCCAGGGCACGCTTGATCTGGTAGGGACCGAGGTACGTCGTGCCACCGAGTATCAGGATGCGAAGCGATGTCTCGGCCCGAGGCACTGTGTGTTCACCCGCGAGCACGTCCTGGCCAAGGCCAAGGACGAGTGCTCCGCTCGCCGTCTGCTTGAGAAACTTCCTTCGACTCGTGGTCATCTCGTTGCCCCCGTGCACTGTTTGTCTATCGGGCCCGCCAAGCGGCCAGCACCGCCTTCTCTCGCTCAGGATCGATCCCGGCGCGCGGCTCGGCCGTCCGGCTCTCAGGAAGTGTTCTCCACCAGTCCAGCGTCTCACTCGCCGTGACCGCCAGTGGTCGGAAGGTGAGTCCCTTGGCGATCGCTTTGTCCCGGCTGATGCTACCGTAGCCGGCATACTCGTCCCGCGGAGGGAGCCAGGCCGGCATGTCCGACCAGGCCTGCACTTCATGCTCGGCCAGGAAGTCGGCGGTCACCCAGGTGAACGAGACGGCCACGCTGGTGACGGCCCGGATGCCGTACAGCATCTCCGCCATCGATAGGTGCGCCCTGGGACCGACGGCGTTGTAGACTCCGGTGTCGCCCCGCTCGAGCATGCGCACGCACCATTCGGACACGTCGCGGGCATCGATGTAGCGGACCAGGAACGCTGGATCGCCCGGCGCCAGAACCTCGCCGCCACGCTGGATGCGCACCGGCCAATACGTCCAGCGGTCCGTCCGGTCGCCCGGTCCCACGATGAGTCCTGGACGTATGACCGTCGCCTTACCAGGAAATGCCGCCTCTGCCTCGCGCTCGCACAGCACCTTGAGGCCGCCGTAGGTGCGCCCGTTGACCTCCTCGACCGTCGGGTCGTCCAACTCGCGGACCGGCGAGCTTTCATGCATCCCCGGATCGGGGAAGCCCCGATAGACGCTGAGCGTCGAGATATAGAGATACTGGCCGGCCGAGCCACTGAGCAGCTGCGCAGAATCGCGAACCCAGCGCGGAATCGTCGCGGAGTTGTCGATCACCGCATCCCACTCCCGCCCCTTGAGCGCCTCCAGGTCCCCGTCTCGGTCGCCCCGCAGCTTCTCGACCTTGGGAAAGAGCTGCGGATTGGTGCGGCCACGGTTGAACAGCGTCACCGTGTGACCGCGGGCCAGCGCGTAGCGCACCTGGTGGGGCCCGATGAAGCCGGTGCCACCCAGAATCAGGATTCGCAGCGGACTCGCCGCGCCGCTGGCGTCTTGCGCCGCCTGGGCCGCGCCGCCCGGCCCTCCGAGCGCCAGCGCGCCGGCCGCCGCCGCGGACGCACGAAGGAACTCTCTCCTCGTCGTCGGCATCGTGATCTCCTTCCCTCAGTGCGGTGCGCCGATAAGGTAGGGACGCGCCGACGAAGCGACCAGTCGGAGCCGAATTCGCTGGCATTCCACCGAAGCTGTCACTAGCTTGTTGCCTCTTCTTTGCGCGATTCCTCGAGAACTTAATCGGGAGGTATACCTTGCGCCGAGTCACCCTCGCCGTCGCCCCGCTGACGCTCGCCATCGCCAGTCCAGCAGAGCGCGAGGGTGGACCAAGCCGTAGAACGCTACGCAGACGAGATCATCGAACTGCGCCACCAGATCCACCAGAACCCCGAGCTCGGCAACCGCGAGTTCGAAACGGCGAAGCTCATCGCCGCTCACCTAACAGAGCTCGGCTTCGACAAGATCGAGACGGGCGTCGCGCATACCGGAGTCGTCGGCATCCTCCACGGCAGCAAGCCGGGGCCCGTCGTGGCGGTGCGGGCCGACATGGACGCGCTGCCGGTGACCGAGGACACGCCCTACCCGTTCAAGTCCACAGTGCGGACCACCTATCTCGGTCAGGAGGTCGGGGTCAGTCACGCCTGCGGCCACGACATCCACACGGCGGTCCAGCTCGGTGTCGCTTCGGTGCTGGCCTCGATGCGGGACGAGATATCGGGCACCGTGAAGTTCATCTTCCAGCCCGCGGAAGAGGGGCCGCCGCCCGGCGAAGACGGTGGTGCCCCGCTGATGATGGCGGAAGGCGTGCTCGAGAACCCGGAGCCGACCGCCATCTTTGGCCTTCACACTAACCCAGCTCTCTCCGTTGGTGAGGTGGGCTACGTCGTCGGACCGGCGCTGGCTTCCTCCGATCAATTCCGCATCACGATCCACGGACAGCAGTCGCACGGCGCATCGCCTCACCTCAGCGTCGACCCCATCGTCATGGCCGCTCAGGCCGTCATGGCCTTCCAGACTATCCGCTCGCGCAACCTGCCGCCGCTCCAGCCCAGCGTCATCTCGGTGGGTATCGTTCGCAGCGGAGAACGCTTCAACATCATCCCCGCCCAAGCGTATCTGGAAGGCACCGTACGCACCTACGACGAGGAAGTCCGCGACATGATCGAGCGACGCATGGACGAAATCCTGGCCGGGATCACCGCGGCCGGCGGCGGTAGCTATGAGTTCGAGTACGAACGCGGTGCGCCCCCCACCATCAACGACCCGACACTCGCCAAATTCATCGTCCCCACCCTCTCCCGGGTGCTCGGAGAAGACAACGTCTACCCGCTCGACCCCATTATGGCCGCCGAGGATTTCGCCTTCTTCGCCAACCAGATCCCCGGCTTCTACTTCAGCCTCGGGACCACAAAGCCCGGGACGACCTCGGGCTGGAACCACACCCCCAACTTCATGGCCGACGACGGCTCCGTCCCCGTTGGGATGCGCCTCATGTCCAACCTGCTCCTCGACTATTTGAAGGCTCCTGGCGAGCCGACCCGCTAGCGCCGCCGCCCGAGTCCCGAGCCTCGTCGTCACCCGAGGCGCCCTGCTGGGGCCCCGGGGCCTGGAGCCAGTTGTCCAAGAATTGTTCATTACTTTATTAGACAAACCCTTGACATATCCGGCCGTCCACCCTATCTTCCTCGACGAGATTTGGACAGGCCGGCGCCGCCGGCCTCAATCGACCCCAGTCGAAGAAGGAGTGAACGGGACCATGATTCGTAAGCCCGCCTTTCTGTTGCCGGCCCTGCTGGGCCTGGCCCTGGTCGTCTCCGCTTGTGATGACGACGAAACGACGTCGCCGACCCCGCCGGACGGTACGTCCGTATTGCTCCGCGCGGTCCACGCGTCACCGGACGCCCCGGCGGTGGACATCTACGCCAACGACGGCACGACCCCGCTGGTCGAAGACGTCGCCTATGGCGAAGTCACCGCTTACCTCGACATTCCCGAGGGCACGTACAACATCCAGTTGCGTGCGGCTGGATCGTCATCGTCCAGTGACCCCGCGTACGAGACGGGCGACCTGACGCTGACCGACGGCCAGGTGATCACGGCGATCGCCACCGGCTTCCTCGGCTCGACCGATGCGGCCGATCAATTCCGTGTTCTGCCGCTGTTCGAGAACTTCACCGCCGCCTCTTCCGGCAACGCGCGCGTACGCATCGTGCACGCCGCGCCAGACGCGCCGACCGTGGCGATCGACGTGGGCGACGACGGACCCCTTGAGATCTCCGCGCTGGCACGCTTCGGCGATACTGGGGAGGAAGGCGTGGAATTGCCCGCCGGCTCCGCTCTGCAAATCGGCATCGTCGAGGCCAGCGACGGCAACCGCGTGACCACATTTACTACGCCGGAACTGCCCGACGGCGGTGAGCTGTTTGTCATCGCGATCGGCTCGCTCGCCGATTTAGCCCGCGAGAGCACGGGCTTCTCTCTGCTCGCGGCGCTCGGCGCTCCGGGTGGACTCGTGGGCATCATTGGCCAGAATCCGGTCGTCTACGCCCTGCACGGCGGGCCCGACGCGCCGGCCGTCGATATCTTCGCCGGCGACCTCGAGCTCGCGAACAACCTGGCCTTTGGTGGTCTGTCCAGCGCTATTCAGGTTCCGCCGGGCAGCTACACGCTCGACTTCTTCCCGACTTCGCCGGGTCCCACTCGCCCGGGCGGCGCACCCGCAGCTAGCCTCGACACGCCGGACCTCGAAGCAGGTCAGCGCTACCTAACAGTCGCGACTGGCTTTCTGGTCCCGGATGCGCAGGGCGAGCAGCCGTTCCAGCTCGCAGCTTTCCGTGAGGCTTTCGACCTGACCGACTCTTCAAACGCCCGTGTGCAGGCGAGTCACGCTTCCCCGGATGCTCCTGCGGTCGACATTGGCACGGTCGGCGGCGGCGGAACCATCGACGCCATCGTCTTTGAGAATCTCATGTTCCCAATGGGCATGCCTGATGTCGGCGCCTCGGTTCCAGCCGCGGCCCTCACGCTGGGCGTTGCCGTCACCGGAAGTGTCAATCCTGTAGCCACGTTCGATGTGACCACCGTCGGCGGTTTGCGCGCCTTCGCCGTCGCGATTGGCGCGTTGGCGCCGGACGCGGGTGAAGAGGCGTTCCGCCTGGCGATCGTCGATACCGGGGCCGCGCCCTGGACGGTCGCCGAGGTGAACCCGAACCCGTAACCACAGACACATCTTACCACCCCACAGCTCGGGCGGGCGCGCAGATCAGCTTTAAGGCGCGCCCGCCCGAGCTTCTTTCTTTTTCGAATCCCGATCCCCCGACAGGCGGCAAGCGTTGGACTACGCAGGTGAGGAAAGATCGGCAGGACCAGCAGGTCTAGTGCTTCACCGTCAGGATGTCTTGGGGTGATTCGTCGGCCACTTCTTCCCCTAAAGGAATCTCGGGCTCAGGTATATGGAGGGTCCACCAGGCCTTCGCATTCTGTATGCCCCAGACTTGAGCGAGCTTACACGCGGCCAGAAGCTCATCCAGCTCGCCGGCGCTCTGCGGGCGGTCGGCTGGATCCTTCTCGAGGCAAGACAGGATAATGCGCTCGAGTGAATCGGGTACCTCGAGCTCCGTTCTCTGCGATGGTGGTATCGGCTTCTCTTGGACGTGAGCGACCACAGTGCTCAGAGGCGTGTCACCGACAAAGACGCGCTGGCCGGTGAGCAGCCAGTAGCCGACGCAGCCGAGGCCGTAGATATCCGCGCGGCCGTCGATCTCCTGCTTGCCGAGGGCCATCTCGGGGGCCATGTAGGCCGGCGTTCCCGCCGCGAGCCCTTCGGCGGTGAGCTCCGTGCCGCCGACCGCTCCGCCCTCTCGCGTCTTCACCAACCCGAAGTCCAAAACTTTTACAAAGTCGTACTCGGGCCCCAGCCGACAGACGTAGACGTTGGCCGGCTTGATGTCGCGATGGATCATGCCGCAGGCGTGCGCCTCACCCAGGGAATGGCAGACCTGCCGCAGAAGAAAGATGGCTCTTTCCGGCGGCAGCGGACCGAACTTCTTGACCAGCGTGTCGAGGTTCACACCCCTGAGCAGCTCCATCACGTAGTAGAAGGCGCCCTCGTTGGTCACCCCAAAATCGTAGAGATCGATGGTGTGATACGACTCCAGGCACGCCGTGGCCTGCGCCTCGCGCTCAAACCGCCGTACAGCGGTTCGCTGAGTCACCGGATCCTTGCCTAGCGCTTCGGGTCGAATCAGCTTGATCGCGGCCGGCCGGGCCAGCATGCGATGACGCGCCATCCAGACCTCGCCCATACCGCCCCGCCCGAGCGGCTTGACCAGCTGATAGCTGCCGATCTCCTGCAGCTTTCCGTAGCGTTTGCCGAACTGGTATATCGTTTTCGAGAGCAGAAACGCGATCCCCGCGCACAGATAGGTCGTGAACAGGTAGTAGACGAAGAAGAACGACATCGGCGCTTCGGGGCTCGTCGCACCTGCTGCCTTCGACAGCAGCACCATCAGCAGCCCCGTAGATGCCGCGGCCACCGAGGCGATCAGCGTCTTGCCGGGCGTATTCGGCGCCAGCAGGGGAAAGAAGACGATCCAGACGCACTCCCAAGGGATCCCGAAGAAGTTCTCGAAGACGGCGGGGTCCCACTCACTGAACATGCCCCAGCCCGACGACACGGAGATGCCGAACGCGCCGACGACCTCGAACACCAATCCGATATCGAGCAAGACTTCGGGCCTCAGCTTGGAGAACCGGGTCAACAGGAAGACGGCGATCCCCAGGCCGATGGAGACGAACGACACGGTCATCTGGAAAGGCCTATCCCAGATGCCGACCTGACCCACGGAGTCCACGCTCACCCGGAATAGGTGCGGCCCCATGACGGCGAGGAAGAACGTGCCCGAGTAGATGAGCGCCGCCCACCCCAGCCGCTTCGATGCCTCCTGCAGCAAATCGGGCGGCAGGCCGCTGCTGCGTACACCCGTGTACGTTGCGCTCGGAGTCGGCGTCGGGCTCTCTCTGTGGATCCGCCCTTTGGTCATTGCGCTTGTACCTCGCCGAGACTCAGGACCTGCTCACCGCGAAATCATGATGTGGGCCCAGGGCTCTCCAGAATTCATCAGCCATGGGCGAGCACCCGAGGGCTGGGCCGGAATCCCCAACGTCGCCTCGGTGGCATAGGGGACGTAGACCACCGTCAGCCCGTTCGCGCCTTCCGCCTCACCGGTGGCGGGATCGAAGCTCCCCGCCGGGCCCGTCAGCGAATACAGAGCTACCGATTTGTCCGGGAAGGAGAGCGAACCCGACTCGATCTCGGCACGCCGGATCTCCTGGACCTCGCCGCGCTCCTTACCCTCCGCTCTCAGCTCGCGACCTCGGGCCATGAACGGTTCCAAAGACTCATGGTAACAGGCGACGTGCCAGCGTTCGTCCCCCGGGTTGTCTCCCAGGCAGATGATCCCGTTGCCACCCTCACGGATCTTGACGAGATCGCCGTCGCGGAACGCTCGCACCTCGGCGCCGGCGCGCAGCGGGTCGGGCAGAGCACTCACCGCCTCGGCGATGATCGCTTCATTCGATTGATCTTGCGCTGTTGCCTTCGCCGGGAGGGCCAAAGTGACCACCACGACGAAGAGGAAAGCTCTCGACATCGTCCGTGCTCCGGGTTGGGGTGCGGACACATGATAGGGGCCAGACCGGCGCTTCGCCACTTCGTTCGAATCTCAACCTGCTACACAAACAACCCTGCCCGTTGAACGAACGGACAGGGTTAAGGTCGCAGAGTCCGTGGCTGGACGGCGAGCTACGCGGCTAGCTGGAACCGTCGGGGTGGCACGCCAGGCATCGGCTACTTTCGTAAGCGTAACCACTCACGTCGCTGTGCTTGTCGTTCGTTTCTTCTTGGTCGTGCTTGTGGCAGTTGAAGCAGGTGAACACGGCAAAATTGTCCGAATTCGGATGGCAGGTATCGCAGCCGCTCCACTCGCTCCGGTGCTTGCCCGAGAAGATTGGAAAGTACTGGGCGTCGTGGTTGAAATTCGCGCCTGCAAAACTGTTGATGGTGTGGCAGGTCAGGCAGGTGGTTGGATATCCGCTGCCCGCATGCTGGCTTTGGTAATCGTCGGCGTGGCAGGCGAAACAGTCGCTGTCGCTCGCGGGACTGAAGAGAGGGTCTCCACTCACGGGATCGTGACAGCTCGCGCAGGGCAGCTGCGTATGCGCGCCCCGCAACTCGAACCCGCCCGACGCCGTCTTGTGGTCGAAGGTCGCGCCGGACCAGCTGACCAGGTTGTGGCAGCCCATGCAGGCCTTCGGGAAGCCACTGCCGGCGTGTTGAGCTTCGTAGTCACTGTCATGGCAAACGTAGCAGTCGTTCTGCAGCGAAGCGGAAAACATCGGCTCCGCCGTCTCCAGGTCGTGGCAGGCTTCACAAAACGCCTGTACGTGCGCTCCGGCCAGGTCGAAGTTGCCAGACACGGTCTGGTGCCCGTTACTCAAGCTGTGATGAGCTGGGTCGATGCGGGGGTCCAGCGAAACGCTGTGACAGGCAGGGCAGGAGTTGGTGGCAAACTTCTCTATGTGAAAACCGCGATGGCATTTCGTGCAGTAGTTCTTTAAGACCATGTTGGGGTCGATCAGCAAGGTCGAACTGCCGCTCACATCGGAAGCCGTCGCCGTGATCGCGGCTATACCGTCTTTCTTCCCCGTCACCTCACCCGATTGGTCGATGCTCGCTACGTCCGGATCGGACGAAGCCCACTCGAAGGTCACATCCGGAATCTCGCTGCCGAACTCGGTCTTCGCCGTGGCGCTAAACTCCGCCGCCTCGCCCACGGCGTACATCGCAACAGTGTCAGGTGATACGACGATGGAAGCGACTTGCGGTGTGTTGTCGATGACTACGGTTCCATCCTCACCGCAGCCGGATAGGCTTAGGCCGCCGATTACAGACGCCAGGACAGCATTTCTGCGGTATCGCGGCAACCAGCTCGCGAATCCGGACGGCTTCGAAACGTCTAGACCAGCCATTCATCCCCCTCTTAGATAAAACTTACGCATCAGCGAGTTCTTTATTTCACGCCGTGACGCTCTGAATTCGCAAGCGCCCATGACGACAACCGCTACAGATCATGATACGCGCTCGGTTGGGGCTGACCCACCGGTTGCACGCCCTGAGTCGGGAGTCGCTAAGGCCACACTTGACCATGGCACGAAAAGCAGGACGGCTCGCCGCCCGAACCGCCACGCAAATCAACCCCGTGGCAGCTCGTGCAGTTTTCGCTCGGATCGTTGAGTCCGGGCGAGTGCGCCACCCCATCCTGAACGACCGTATGACCCGGAGGAGCGTTGTCTGGCGGTGTCGTATCCGACCCGCACGCCGACATGAGCCCAGTTGCGATAACAGCAAGCAGCACGATATGGAGTCGCTTCATCGATCTGTTTCCCTCAAAGAGCATCTCTAAGAACGATCTGTTCACACCCGCTAAGCAGCGACACGTTGCAGTTTCTCTTCCGCCCGCTTCTGACGAAGCTCCGCTCCCAAGCGCCGGTACGTGGCCACCGCACCCTCGAGGTCGGCGCGGGCCAGCGCCAGCTGTTCGGTCTCCTCATGAAAATCGGCTCGAGACTCGAGGATCTCTGCTTCCAACAGCGGGTTGGAGTACTCCCGCGCCAGGCGAAGCGCCTCATCGAAGTAGCGGCTCGCTTCGTCCCACAGCTTCCGCGCGGTCATGATGCAGCCCAGGAGCCGCAGCACATCCGAGCGGCCAAGCTCATCTCCGACTTCTTCAAAAGCCTGCAGACAGTGGAGCAACTCTGCCTCGGCGAACGGCTGATCGCCTCGCAGGTGCAAGATCTCGGCACGTCCCGCACGTGACATGGCTGCCAATCGCTCGTCACCCAGTTGACGTGCATGCCGCAGCGCGCTGCGGTAGTGGCGCTCGGCCTCGCGCCAATATCCCAGGTCGCGGTGGACGATCCCCAGATTGTGGTCGGCCTGGGCCAACCCTCCGAGGAACCCCACGTTTTGATAGGCGGGGACGGAGAGTCGAAACAACGAAAGGGCGAGCTGGTGGTCACCCCTGAGGCTCGCGATTGCGCCCAAGTTATTAGTGGCGCGTCCGATCATCTCATCGTCGCCACGCTCGCGGGCCAACTCTAAAAGATCCGCAAAGCGTTCCTCGGCTCCGACCAGATCTCCCAACTCGAACTGCACGGCTCCGGCAAGGTTGAGTGCAGCCAACAGGTTCACCTGGTCGTGGCGCGCTCGGAACTCCCCCTCCGCCGCCAGTGCCAGCACCAGGGCGCGCTTGGTGTCGCCGAGGTACACCAAAGCCTCGGCCACGAGGTAGGCGATCTTCGGGTCGCTACTCACCGCAGTGTCATGCAGCTGCGAAGTGCGATCCTTGATCTCGCCCCAACGTCGCTCGTCAGCCAGCCGCTCTAGCTCGGCTCTGAGTTCCATCGTTCCGCCCGGCAAAGCGCTCATACCCGCGCCTCGCTATCGTCCGATGGCAAGGGCGTAGCGGGTGAACCCTGTCAGCAAGACTTCGATCTCGTCCAGCTCCTCGACCTGGATTGAAGCGAGACGTGCCCACGGCTCATTGGACTGCTCTTGCAGCCAGAAGTCGATGTCCGATTCACGGACGAGGAAATCGTCTTCGGCTTCATCGTAGTCCAGCTCGAGCTTCGCGGGTTCGTTCGGATTGAACTCGAGACCCGACGGCTCGAACTCGACAAGAAACAGCAGGGGATCCACGGTGACGCGGATCTCGATGGAGTCGCCATCCGCGAATGTCGTCCCGTCGGGGCGCCGCAGCAGTGTCTGCTCTTCAACGACGAACTCGAGAAACTCCTTGCCGGTCCCCGGGCCGCCTTGCCCCTGATAGCGGATCTCTAGTTCGCTGTCCCTGCCCTTCACGGCCCAGAACGAAGTGTCCATCGTCGCCAACGCCGGCGCCGCAGCCTGTCGCGGCACGAATTCCAACTGCGACTCTTCGAGTTCGTCCGGCACCGTGTTTTCTGTGGAGTTGTCACAGGACGTCATCAGCAACGCCGCCAACAGCGCCGGCGCTGCAACCCTCCCCAAGAACCAGCTGATCTCGAATCGATTCTGCACCTGTAAGCCTCCTTAGCTACCCTTGCGATGCGTGTCCATGCCCGGAACCCGCCACGGGGCCGGTCTTACTAGCTATTTCGAGTGGCAAGCCATGTTCCCAGGCTAAGTGCGAACATTGCTGCAGTTACGTGCCCACTTGCCTGTTTCGATAACGTTCACCTGTAGCGTTTCGCTACAGTCAATCGCGGTCGACGGGGGGAGGCGCGTAGCCTCCCTGCTCCTCGATCCGCTTGATCGCCCGATGCAGACGCGAACGGGAGATGCCTAGCCGGCGGGCGGCGGCGCTCTTGTTGCCATCGGTTCGCTCGAGCATCGCGCGAACGGCCGCCAACTCGATCGCCTCCATGGGAGCGGGGAACGGCAGAAGCTCGCTGGCTCTGGCGGCCGGTGCGGGGCCTTGTGCCGTGAACAGGTCTTCGGGCCTGAGCTTCTGACCTTCACCCATGAGCAGGCCTCGCTCTATGGCGTTTCTCAGCTCGCGCACGTTCCCTGGCCACGGATAGCTGAGCAGTTGATCCCGGAGCGCCCGGGAGAGCTCCGGGCGGGGCAAACCGTACTCTTCGCTCAGCGCATCGATGAAGTGGTTGGCCAACAACTGGATGTCGTCGCCGCGTTCCCTGAGAGGCGGAAGATCGATGGGAATGACCGACAGCCGGTAGTAGAGATCTTCGCGAAAGGCACCCTCACGGACTTCCGCCGCGAGATCACGGTTGGTGGCGGCGACGATTCGGATATCGACTTCCTGGGTTCGCGTGCCACCGACGCGACGCACCCGCTTGTCCTCCAGCACCTTCAGGAGCTTGCCCTGCAGCTCGAAAGGAAGCTCACCGATCTCGTCGAGAAAAAGCGTGCCCCCGTCCGCCATTTCAAATAGCCCGGGCTTCGCGTGTCTTGCATCCGTGAAGGCGCCGCGCTCGTGTCCGAAGAGCTCTGACTCGAGAAGATTCGGCGGAATCGCCGAGCAGTTGAGCTCGACGAAAGGCCCACGCGCCCTGGGGCCATTGTAGTGGATCGCGTGCGCCAACAGTTCCTTGCCCGTACCCGTCTCGCCGGTCAGCAACACGGTCGCGGCTCCACGAGGGATGATCCGGGACGCCTTGGCCAGAGCCTCCTTCACCGCTCGGCTCTCACCGACGATGCGCGAGAAGTCGAAGTCCCGCCGCTCCGACTCCGCCAACTCGGCCCGCGCTTCCTCGCTGCGCGTCCGCTCCGCACGCGACTTGACGTAGTCGGTGAGTCGCTCCGCCTCCTCTGGCAACACGAAATAGTCGTCGGCGCCCGCCCGCACCGCCTCCACCGCCAAGCGATGGTCCGACTTGGCTCCCACGACCACCGGCGGCTGCACCGTCACGGCGATCACGTCACGAACCCGCTCGGCTGCCCGCCCTTCGCTTCCCGGGCACGAGATCACCACCAGTACGCTACGCGCCGCGTCGCTCAGGTCGTTCCGGAGCTCGGGCTCGAGGCCGCTTCCCGCGGCCAGATCCCGATAGAAGTCTCGGAACGAGTCGGAGTCGCTGTAGATGAAGAGTCTCTTTTTCATCCTTTCCCGCCCGCGGAATTGACCCAAAACGATACACAAGTGAGCCGATTACTTCAACTGTGCCGTTACACGACACTCGGGCTGGGTTGGCCGTCGGGGTCAGACCGCGCGGGCCGACGAACTCACCCCTGTTTCGACACGGTTTCGGCGCTCTGTAGCGATTCGATACAAATTATCCGTGGTGTCATCAATCGATACACACGCGCAGCGGGCTGCGATTCCCTGCACGAACCTGCTAAGTCTAGTTATGAGAGCGAGTTAACGTCTCAGACCGCCTGGAGGCACCGCCGTTGCTACTGGGAAGGCCGGAACGTGGCCTACGGGCCGTCAGGGGTAATCCGGAAGAGGGAGGAACGATGACAAGCATGGTAACGACAAGCGATCGCTGGCTTCGAGGTCCGCTGGTCCTGGCCGCCATCTTAGGTGTGGCGGCGGCCTGCGACGACAGCACCGGGCCAGCGGCAGGCTCCCATTCGGTCAGCCTGGCGTTCAGTCTGACGAGCGGAGCTGCTGCCCCGTCGCCAACCTTATTCGCGGCAGGCTTGGAGTTGACGGACGGCACCAACACTCTGGTTATCGAGAGCGCCGAGTTGGTGATCCGTGAGGTGGAGTTCGAGAAGGTCGAGACCGCCGGGTGCGATTCGGAGATCGGCGACGACGATTGTGGAGAGTTCGAGTTCGGGCCGTTCGTGGTGCCGTTGAATCTGGACGGCAGCGTGGAGACGAAGATCACGGCGGTAGTGGAGCCGGGCTTCTACGACGAGATCGAGTTCGAGATCCACAAGCCGGAGGACGACGACCTCGCCGATCAGGAGTTCATCGATGCGAACCCGGGGTTCGCAGACATCAGTGTTCGTGTGACCGGCACGTACAACACGGTCGACTTCGACTATACTTCCGATCTCAATGCCGAGCAGGAGATCGAGTTGATTTCCCCGCTAGAAGTTGGAGCTGGCCCCGTCGCGGTTACTCTGAGTATAGATCTCGATAGCTGGTTCCGAGCGCCTCTCTTGATCGACCCGAATACGGCGAACAAGGGAGGGGTCAACGAGTCCGTGGTCAAGGACAACATCCAGGATTCGATCGAGGGATTCCGAGACGACGACCATGACGGTGTCCCACACGAGGACGACCTCGACGAGGACGACAGCAGCGACGACGACAGCTAGCACTCAGCTGCTTCACCACAAGACAAAGGGGCGGCCAAATCGGCTGCCCCT
>JBDHAI010000047.1:0-12579 GCA_039588155.1 Gemmatimonadota bacterium
GCACCAGCGTTGTCTCGACAAAGCCGGGTAACCTATCTAGCGTCTGACGGTGGTGCGGCGGCGCTTTAATGAACCGGCCCAACTTGCCTGCCTCTTCGGTGATCCACATTCCCGGAGTCTCACCGATCATGGCTTCGTAGAACACGCAGGCTAGACTGTATATGTCCGACCGCTCATCCAGGTCGCTACGCCCGGCCGCCTGTTCCGGGCTCATGTAGCCCAGCGTGCCCACTGGGAATCCCGTCCGCGTCAGGCTACCGCCACCGGCCTTCGTGATGGCCTTGGCGACGCCGAAGTCGGCAACCACTGCGTGGCCCTCGGAGAGGAGAACGTTCTCCGGTTTGATGTCGCGATGCAGAACGCCTTGCCGGTGCGCGTAGTCCAGGGCCCCCGCCACCTCCTCAGTGATCTGCAGGGCACGATCGGCACTCAAGCATCGCTCGCGGTCTAGGAGCCCGCGCAGCGAGTCCGCTACCAACGGCATGACGTAATAGAGAAACCCGTCGGCATCTCCGGAGTCGATTAGCATGAGGATATGGGGATGGGTCAGTTGGGCTGTGATCCCAATCTCTTTCAGGAACCGCTCGCCGGCGATGGAGGCGGCTAGCTCTGGATTGAGCAGTTTGACCGCGACTTCGCGGCTCGTGCTTGCGATCGGCGGCGAGGTAGACGGTCGCCATCCCACCGCGGCCCAGGACCCGCTTCAGCTCGTAGCGGTCGGCCAGAGCAGTACGAAAAGCCTCGGGTACTCCGGTCATCCCATCCAGAACCCCTTGCGGTGCGACACCCCAAGCACCTTTCGGCAGGAACCACAGAAGTAGATGTATCGTTTGCCGAAGAAACCGGAGAGCTGCTGGTACCAGACAGAGGGCACAAGGGCTGAACATCTTCACGCTGGAGCATCTCTACCATCGTCGAGCCCCCTCTAGGCTGGATTTAAACTCGGCGCCGTCACGGGCACAAACTACGCCCGGCGACCCGGCCAGACCATGAGGACCGTCGCTGAACCATCGAAGCGAAATGCGACTCTTCGCCTTTCACGCCCTCACACATTACTCTTAGGTCTCGATACCTCTATCGTGACCCGTGAATCGGCAAACTGTTAAGTGAACGCATGAATGGGCTGGTGCTCTCCGGCGGCGGAGCGAGGGCCGTCTACCAGGTGGGTGTTCTCTCCTATATTGCGGAGCGCGCCCCGGAGCTGGGCTTTCCGATAGTGGTCGGCGTCTCCGCCGGCGCCATCAACGCGGGCTTCGTCGCTGGACACCGTGGGACGGAACGAGACAGCTTACAGGCTTTATCCAATTGCTGGTCCAACCTGAGCATCGACCAGGTCTTCAACGCCAACATCAGCAAGCTGACCATGAGCGGTGCCCGCTGGCTCCTGACTTTCGGCGGCGGCGGCGCGCCGGTGGGGGCTAAGGCCGAACGCCTGCTCGACCCCAGTCCGCTGCGAGAGTTTCTCAAGCAGCACATCAACGTCGCCGGCATCGAGAAGAACATCGAGTCCGGTCAGCTGCGGGCGCTGGGACTATCGGCCACGCGATACGACACTGGGCAGACCGTGACCTTTGTGCAGGGGGCGGAGGGCGTGCCTACGTGGGAGCGGGCCCGGCGCCGTGGTCTGGCGACCCGCATTACGGTTGAGCACGTGCTGGCGTCGGGCTCATTGCCGCTCATCTTTCCCGCGGTCGAGATCGACGGCGAGTATTACGGCGACGGCAGCATCCGGCAGGCTACCCCACTAGCGCCGGCGATCCACTTGGGCGCCGACCGACTACTGGCTATCGCGACCCGCTACCCGCCGACGCTCGAGGAAGTGCGGGCACGCGCCACGCCCGGCTACCCACCGCCCGCTCAGATCCTCGGCACGCTATTCAACACCATCTTCCTCGATACGTTGGAAGGCGACGCCGAGCGGTTGCAGAGAATCAACCGCGTGATCGAGGCCCTGCCGGCCGGGACGGCCGCCCCGGATGGACTCCGAAAGATCGATCTGCTCGTCGTCCGGCCCTCACGTGACTTGGGAAAGATGGCGGAGGGGCATGGCCACCTGCTTCCCCGCTCCCTGCGTTTCGTGCTCCGTGGCCTGGGCATTCAAAGCAAACGAAGCTCCGACCTGCTCAGCTATCTCATCTTCGAGCAACCTTACATCAGTAGCGTCATGGAGCTGGGCTACGAGGACGCCTTGTCGGAGTGGGGCACCATCGAGCGGTTCTTCTTCGACACCGACTGAACAGCCGCCCTGCCCACTGCTCGCTCACCACTGTTCAGGTCTGCAGCGTCGGGCGCCGGCGATGAAAGTCGGTGGCCTCCTGGTACGCTCGCGCCACAGCCAGCGTCTCCGCTTCGCCGAAGAGCCGGCCCATGAGAGTGATGCTCGTCGGCGTATCGTCACTGCGGAATCCGTTGGGTAAGACCACGCTGGGATGCCCGGTGAGGTTAGTGAGTAGCAAATTCGGTCCGACGAACGACGGGGCCAGGTAGACGTCGATCTCCGACATGATGTCCACCATCGCTTCCATCGCCAGCGTCCGCACCCGGTTCGCTTTGATGTATTCCACCGCGGGTATCAATCGCGACTGCCGGAAGACGTTCGGCCAGGCGTTCCTGATTTGTCGGACCATCAGATCGTCCTCGCCATTGCGCGTCAGCTCATCGAATGCCGCCGCCGCCTCCGCGTTCAAGATGAACGACATCCCGGCGACCGGCAGGTCGGGAAGCTCGATCGGCACCAAGTCGAAGCCCAAAGCGCTTAGCTTCTCGAGCGTCGCCTCATCGAACCGCTTCCACTCTTCCTGCTCCTCCCGGTCTTCCTCGAACGCGCTCTTCACGTAACCCACGCGCAGAGTCCGCACCTCGAGCTCCGCGTCCCAAGCGAAGGGAGCCTCCACGGCCGAGAGGTCCCGGCCGTCGGGTCCGTAGATGGCCTCGAAGACGAGGGCACAATCCTCCACACTGCGGCAGATGGGTCCGATCTTGTCCATGCTCCAGGAGAGCGCCATGGCACCGTGACGACTCACCCGGCCGAACGTGGGCCGCAATCCTGTGACCCCACAACGCGTACAAGGCGAAACGATCGAGCCCCAGGTCTCGGTACCGATCGCGAAGCCGACGAGGCCGGCGGCCGTCGCCGCTGCGGACCCGGCAGAGGAGCCGCTGGACCCGTCCTCGTAGTCCCAAGGGTTACGTGTTCTGCCGCCGTACCAGACGTCGCCCCAGGCGAGCGCGCCCAGGGTGAGCTTAGCGAGGAGCACCGCACCTGCCTCCTCGAGGCGTTGCACCACCGTCGCGTTCTCATCGATCAGCTGGTCCTTGAACGGCATGGCGCCCCAGGTGGTCTTGTAACCCTTGACCGCCAGCAGGTCCTTGGCGCCCCACGGTATCCCGTGCAGCGGCCCGCGGTAGCGTCCCGCCGCGATTTCCTCGTCGGCTCGCCGTGCCTGTTGCAACGCCAGCTCTTCGGTCAGCGTGATGACGCACTCGAGCTTGGGCCCGTACGTCTTGAGCCGCTCGAGATACATCCGCGTCAGCTGCAGAGACGTCACACGGCGCGTTTCGACGAGCGCTGCCAGGTGGGTGAGGGGCCAGAACGCCAGCTGGTCGAGATCCTCGGGCACCCGATCGACGATGACCTTGGTGCGCCGCGCCTGGCGTTGCGGCACGTCGACGCGGGCACCTGGGGGAACGGGCTTGAAGTAGAGGGCGGGCGGGACGTCGTTCGCAACATCGAGCGTCCGCAGGCTCTCGAAGCTCGCCAGGTTCCGGTTGAGGCCCTGGAGCATGAGCTCGCGTTCCTCATCGCTGAACTCGACCCCGGCGACCTGCTCGGCGTCGGTGAGCATCTCCTTGGTGATCTTGGGCTCCTCCTCGTCCTGGAGCCGGGCCCAGAGCACACCGGGGAGCAGCGTGGATGAGAGTCCGACGCTCGAGAAGTAGGCGAGGAAGGTGCGGCGATCGAGAGAAGCCATTGTTGTGTCCTTGTGATTGTTTCAAGAGTCAAACGGAATGTTTCCAACAGTCAACAGACGACGTTCAACGTTCAACGTTCAACGGAACGTTCAACGCTCAGCTAGCGGTTAGACTTGAAGGTCGAACGTCGAACGTCGTCTGTTGACTATTGATCCCCCCGTTAAAAGACGTCGAGATCATCACCGTATTCGACCCGCCCGTCGTACACTCGAGCGATCTCTTCGAGCAGTTGGGAGGGCGTCGAGCCCCAGAGCAGTTGATGATACAAGACCAGTAGTCCGGGCCGGGCCGTGGCTGCAATTTCGCCGAGTTCCAGAGACGAGGTATGGAAGCTGGAGTGGTAGCGCTGCCATATGGGCTGGCGGCCTTCGAATCCCGCCTGCGAGTAGACCTCGTGGATGAGGATGTCGCAGCGCTGACAATTAGCGGCGATGCCGGGGCTGGGCCGGGCGTCACCGGAGATGACGATCGTCTTGTCGGGCGTGTCGAAGCGAAAACCGAACGCCTGCGACCACGAGCCGTGGTGCACCGGGAACGCGGTCACCCGGACTCTCTCATCCTCGTAGATGAGGCCGGGCTCGATCTCGTGGACATTCACCTTGTAGCCCGCGTTGTTGGCGGGCTCGAGACCGTCGATGCGAATTCGTATGTCTTGCTCGTAGGCGGCCAGCAGGTGCTCGGTCATCTGCTTCAGACCTTTCGGCCCGTAGACCTCGGCCGGCGCATCCCGCTCCAGCACCCACGGCGTGAAGATGAAGTCGGCGTAGCCCAAAGTGTGGTCCGTGTGCAGATGCGTGATGAAGGCGGTCCGAAGGTTCGACGGCCGCAACGCGTCCACGCCGTTATCGCGCGCGGCGGCGGCGCGGCGCACCACGCCCGGTCCGAGGTCGACCAGGTAGGGCGTGTCGTCGACGACGATGGCGAGCGCCGAGCCCGAGCGCTCGGGTTCGGCGTTTGGCGTCCCGGTCCCCAACAGGACGACCCGCGTCCGCCCCGCTGGGTCAGCCTGCTGGGCAACGCGCTTGGGGCCCGCCGTATTCGATGCGGATAATGCAACGGTCAAACCCACGATGGCGGTGAGCGCGACCTGCGAGCGGTGTCTCGAATTGAGCATTCTATGCTTTCCTCGGCAGTGATTTTGGACGCAGCGTACAATGAGGACGTAGCGGCCGCGCGACAAGGAGGCATGTAGACTCCTTGTCCGAATGCGCGCCTTGGCCTAGCTTGGCGGACCTAGATTCCTAGACCCCAACCCGAGCAGGAGTGTATGCCGTGGCCATCAGCGAATCGCTACTCCCCGAGATCGAGAACGAGGCGCAGCTCACGCGCCAGATGCTGGAGCGCGTTCCCGACGACAAGCTTGCCTGGAAGCCCGCCGAGAAGTCGATGTCGCTGAGGCAGCTCGCGACGCACATGTCGATGCTGCCCAACTGGGGCGTGATGACCCTCTCCCTCGACGAGCTGGACGTCAACCCGCCGGGCGGTGAGCCGTACGTGCCGCCCGAGCTGAATTCGGTCGCGGAGATCGTCGACAACTTCGACTCCGAGGTGGTCAAGTTCCGCGACGCGATCGCGGCCACCGACGACGGTTCCTTCATGAAGCCGTGGACGCTGAAGTCGGGCGGTGAGGACGTGTTCACCCTGCCGAAGGTGGCCGTCGTACGCGGCATGATCCTCAACCATCTCATCCATCACCGCGGCCAGCTCTCGGTCTACTTGCGGTTGAACGACGTGCCGCTGCCGATGACCTACGGGCCGTCAGCCGACGAAACCGGCGGTATGCAGTAGCGGAGCGACCCACAGACGACCAGAGAAAGAGCCCGGCTGATGCCGGGCTCTCTGTATCGTCGTGACAACGAAGTACGCTTTAGGCCTCGGGAACGATGGAAACCACTTTGCGGCCGCGCAGGGTGCCGAAGCTCACGTGGCCGTCGATCAGCGCGAAGAGCGTGTCGTCGCCGCCGCGGCCCACGTTGTGGCCGGGATGGAAGCGGGTGCCGCGCTGCCGCATGATGATATTGCCCGCCCGCACGAACTGTCCGCCGTAGCGCTTCACCCCAAGGAACTTGGGGTTGCTGTCACGCCCGTTGCGGGTCGATCCGCCTGCTTTCTTATGAGCCATAACGACCGTCCTGCCTAAGATTTCTTCTTCTTCGACTTCGACGTCTCTTTGGCCTTGGCCGTGGTCTTCTTGGCCGCCGCCTTCGCCTTGGGCTTCGCCGCCGCCTTCGCCTTGGGTTTGGCCGCCGCCTTCGCCTTGGTCGTCGCCTTCTTCGCCGCCGGCTTCTTAGCTGCTGGCTTGGTCTTCGGCTTCGCCGCCGCTGTGGGTTCCGCCTTCGCCGCCGCCTCGGCTACGGGCTCCGGCTTGGCCGCCTTCTTGGCCTTCGGCTTCTTCTCGACCTCCAGGCTGGCCTGTCGGCCCCCGCCCAGATCGATTCCGCTGACCCGCACTTCGGTGTAGTCCTGCCGATGACCGGTCTTTTTCCGGTAGTTCTTGCGGCGCTTGAACTTGAAGACGATGATCTTGTCCGCCCGGCCGTGGCCCAGGACCTCGGCCCGGACCGCCGCGCCCTCCAGCGTCGGCTGGCCGATGAGGATTTCCTCGTCCGCAGAGCCGAGCAGAACCTCGTCGAACGTGACGGTGTCCCCGGACTCCGCGTCCATGGAGGGGATGCGCAGCACGTCGCCCAGTTCGGCGCGGTACTGGAAGCCTGCGGCCTTGAAGATAGCGTATGTCACAGCCGTGCGACCCGGTGAAGTTCCAAGAATGTCACGAAAGCCCTGAAGCCTATCCGGCCCGGCGCCGCGTGTCAACGGCCGGCCGTGCCGAGAAGTCGGCTCTAGGCCACGGCGTAACGGGCGGTGACGTCGACGTCCGCCGGGCCTGCGAGGATGCGGAATTCGTCGGCCCTGAGGAGCGGGTCATCCCGCACCTCGATATCGACCTTGTATTCCGACTCCAAGCGCCGCAGCAGGTTGGGTTCTTCCTCGAGGATGTGCAGCGCCACGGCTGAGTGGAGCCGGATCACCAGCCGTTTCTCCTTGCGCGCCGCCGCCACCCGTCGAATGGCCCGCTCGACTCGCCGGACCACGGTAGCCGGTGCGACGATCCGGCCGGCGCCGGCGCAGTAGGGGCACGGCCGGGTGACGGTGTGGTAGATGCTGGGCCGTACGCGTTGCCGGGTCATCTCGACCAGGCCCAGGTCGGAGATCTGGAAGGCCTTGGTGCGGGCGCGATCGCGGTTCAGGTGCATGCGCAGTTCCTGCATCACGCGGTCGCGGTTTTTCACATCCTCCATATCGATGAAGTCGACGACGATGATGCCGCCGATATCGCGCAGCCTCAGCTGCCGGGCGACCTCATGCGCGGCGTCGAGGTTGGTGCGCAAGATCGTCTTCTCCGGATCCTTCTTACCGGTGTAGCGGCCGGTGTTGACGTCGATCGCCACCAGTCCTTCGGTCGGCTCGATGATGACGTAGCCGCCAGACGCTAATTCCACGCGGCTTTCGAAGGATCTGAGGATCTCTTCCTCTATCTCGTACTTGTCGAATAGTGGAATGGTGCCTTCATAGAGGGTGACGCGACGCATGAGATCGGGGTCGACGGCCTCGAGGTAATCGCGGACCTCGTTGTAGATTTCGCGCGAGTCGATGATCAGCAAATCGATTTTCTCGCTGAACAAGTCGCGTATGATGCCCGCGGCGAGTTGCGCCTCTTGGTGAACCAGGGCGGGGGCTTCCGATTGTTCAACGCGGCTCTCGATTCGCTTCCACGTCTTGACCAGCCCCTTGAGCTCCCGCTCAAGCTGCTTCCGGTTCGCGTCTTCGCCCACCGTGCGCACGATGACGCCACCCTCGTTCTGCTGAAGGATGTTACGCATCAGCCTGCGCAGGCGAGTACGCTCATCGCGGCCTTCGATTTTGCGCGAGACTCCGATGTGCTCGCTGCGCGGCATGTAGACCAGGTTACGGCCGGGCAGCGACACCTGCGCGGTGACGCGGGGGCCCTTGGTGCCGATCGGCTCCTTGGTGACCTGGACGAGCACCTCCTCGCCCTTCTTGATGAGGCTTTGAATAGGAGGATAGCGCTTGATGCCCTTCTCTTCCTCCGAGGCTTCGGGGTCCTCGTCGGCGAGATCGGAGACGTGCAGGAAAGCGGCTTTGTCGGCTCCTATGTTAACGAATGCCGCTTGAATGCCGGGTAAGACGCCCTCGACGCGCCCGAGGTAGATGTCGCCCACCATGCGCTGCGCGTCCATGCGGTCGAGCATCAGCTCTACCAGGACGTCGTCCTCCGTGATCGCGACCCGTGTTTCGTGGGGAGCCGCGTTGATGAGAATTTGTCGTTTCATAAGTTGCTTTGATTACTCCTGTTGTCATAGGCCGACGTCCTTCCCTGTTTGTTCAGGTCCGAGAAGGTGTCGGGCAATCACTGTTCTTTGGATCTCGGAGGTTCCTTCTCCGATCTCCCCTATCTTGGCGTCTCTCATGAGCCGCTCCACCGGATAATCTGTCGTGTAACCGAAGCCTCCGTGGAGCTGCACAGCTTTGATCGTTGCCCAGGTCGCGAGCTCGGAGCAGTAGAGCTTAGCCATCGCCGCCTCTTTGGTGTGCGGCTTACCGTTCTGCTTGAGCATCGCGGCGTGATACGTCAGGTGCTTACCCGCCTCGATGCGGGTCCACCAGTCCGCCAAATCGAATCGAACGCCCTGGAAGTCGCAGATTCGCGTGTTGAACTGTTTTCGCTCTTCCGTGAATTTCAGCGTGTATTCGAGCGCGCCCTCGGCGATCCCGAGCAGGTGCGCCGCTATGCTGACCCGCCCGCCGTCCAGCGTGCGCATGAAGTTCTTGAAGCCCTGGCCGCGTTGGCCGAGCATGTTCTCGTTGGGCACGATCGCGTCTTCGAAGATCAGCTCCGTCGTGTCCGAGGCGCGCCAGCCCAGCTTGTCTTCTTTCTTGCCGTGGCGGAAGCCGGGGTTGTACTCGAGGTCCTCGGCGTGTCCGACGCCGACGGCTTTCGCCTCTTCAAGGTCACGGGTCGGCTTGGTCAGAATGAAGGAGGTGATCTCCTTCTTGCCGTTGTTCACGCCCGTCACCGCGGTGACGACGAAGATCTCACCCACACCACCGTTGGTGATGAAGATCTTACTACCGTTCAAAACCCAATGGTCGCCATTCTGTTCCGCACGGGTCTTCGTTCCACCGGCGTCCGAGCCCGCCTCCGGCTCCGTGAGTCCGAAAGCGCCCAGCACCTCACCTTTTGCCAGCTTCGTCAAGTACTTGAGCTTCTGCTCTTCGGTCCCGACGTCGTAGATCGGCGCCGCGGCCAGCGTGATGTTGGCGCCGACCGTGATGGAGTGGGAGGGACAGACCTTCGAGAGCTCCTCGGCCACAAGCGTCGAGGCCAGGGTATCCATCCCGACACCGCCGTACTCTTCCGGCCACGGCACGCCGAACAGACCGAGTTCCGCCATCTTCGCCACGTTCGACCAGGGAAAGCTGCCTTCACGGTCCAGCTCCCCGGCCACGGGCTCGATCTCGTTCTTGGCAAACTCCCGCACCATGTCCCGGAGCATACGGTGCTCGTCGGTCAGGTAGTGGTCGTCTACGCTACTCTTGAGGTTGTTCATGATCCTTATGGAAAGAGCGTTCGGCACCCCGGGGACCCGGGGGCGAACGGCCAAAAACAAGCACAATCAACCTATAAGTATGCTCAAGACCACGGTCTATGGCTAGGGGTTAAAGCGGGTTCGAGGCCGAGGAGTGGGGCTCTATGGCTCAACCTGTCGCGCGAGCCGCTTCCCTATTACACTGTACGACCCTCAACCTCGACCATCAAGAATGAAGGAGGACCGCTATGTCCGAGTATCCCCGTGGCCGTTTCTGCTGGATGGATCTGATGACGTCCGACCCGAAGGCGGCGGAGCAGTTCTACACCACGATCGCGGGCTGGGGCACGCAGCCTTGGGAGGGCGGCGAGATGCCCTACACGATGTTCACCAAGGGGGAGGTGGCCCTGGGCGGAGTGATGGAACTGCCAGAGCAAGCGCGATCGATGGGCGCGCCCAACCACTGGCTGGCCTACATCGCCGTGCCCGACGTCGAGGCGACGGCTGCCAAGACGGCCGAGCTGGGTGGCAACATCTTGAAGGACACCACGGAGATCCCGTCGGCCGGCAAGTTCGCCGTGCTCGCCGATCCTCAGGGTGCCGTTTTCGCGGTGTTCAACCACGAGAGTGAAGCGCCCGGAAGCGACGATCCACCCACACCGGGCGACTTCTCCTGGCACGAGCTCGCCACGTCGAACCACGAGGCCGCCTTCGACTTCTACGCCGAGCTGTTCGGCTGGGAAAAGACGGACGCGATGGACATGGGCCCGATGGGGATCTACCAGATGTACGGCCGCGGGGGTCCCCCACTCGGCGGCATGTTCAACAAGCCCGACGAGATGCTGGTGTCCGCCTGGCTTCACTATATCATGGTGCCCGACGTGAACGAGGCCGTGCAGACGGTGCAGAAGCTGGGCGGCCAGATCCTCAACGGTCCGATGGAGGTGCCCGGCGGCGACGTGGTCGCTCAGTGTATCGATCCTCAGGGCGCGGCCTTCGCTATTCACTCGACGGGCGGGGGGCAGTCATAACGAAGACTTCGAAGTGAGAGGTGCGACCTCACGAGGCCTGCCCTGATGAAGCATGACGCCATAGCGGTCGTCGATTTCGGCGGCCAGTACGCTCACCTGATCGCGACCAAAGTCCGCCGCCTCGGTGTGCTCGCCGAGATCCGTCAGCCCGAAGACCCCATCGAAGCCTTCGCACTTTACAAAGGGATCATCATCTCCGGCAGCCCCAGCCTGGCATCGCACGGCGAGGACTCCGACTACACTCGGGCGATTTACGACCTCGAGGTACCGATCGTCGGACTCTGCTTCGGCCACCAAGAGATCGCCAAGCACTACGGCGGCGAGGTGATACACGGCGGGCGGCAGTGGGGTCGCGCGGACTTGCACCTGACGGGCGAGCACCCGCTTTTCAAAGGCCTCGGTCCAACCGAGCCCGTCTGGATGAGTCACTACGACAGCGTCGCGTCCCTGGGGCCAGAATTCTGCGAGCTGGGGTGGAGCGAAACGACGGAGAGCGGGCCCGATCATCGCTTCGCCGCCATCGGTTCCGACTCGCTGCGGCGCTATGGTCTTCAGTTCCATCCCGAGGTGGACGACACCCTCCACGGCAACGAGATGATCGCGAACTTCGTGTTCGAGATCTGCGGCTGCCGCCCGACTTGGTCGATGGACGCCTTCTTAGAGGAGGAGATGACCAAGCTCGAGAAGCAAGTCGGCCAGCAGTCGGTGTTCCTGCTCGCCTCGGGCGGTGTGGATTCCACGGTCGCGGCGACGTTGCTCGTCCGGGCGCTGGGGCCGGAGCGCGTAGATCTGCTACACGTCGATAACGGACTGATGCGGAAAGACGAGAGCGCACAAGTGATCGAGTTCTTCCGTGACCTCGGCCTCGGCTCGCACGTCCACTTCGTGGACGCCAGCGATCGCTTCCTGGCCGCACTCGAGGGCTTGGTGGAACCGGAGGCGAAGCGCCGCGCTATCGGTGATGCTTTCATCGACGTGTTTCGCGACGAATCGGAGCGGCTCGGCCTCGGCGAGCATCTGCTCGGGCAGGGCACCATCTATCCCGACACGATCGAGACCGGCGGAACGAAACGCGCCGACACCATCAAGACGCACCATAACCGTGTTCCGATCATCGAGGAGATGCTGGAACAGGGCCGTGTGGTCGAGCCGCTGGCCGAGCTGTACAAGGTCGAGGTACGCGAGCTCGGGGAGAAGCTGGGCATTCCCAACGATCTGGTCTGGCGCCACCCCTTCCCCGGTCCCGGTCTGGGCGTGCGGCTGCTCTGCGGCGACGGCGCGGGTGATGTAACCGGCCTCGACGATATCGCGCCGCTCGTCGGCGAAGTGGGTCGCCGCTACAGACTCGACGCCGAGGTGCTTCCCATCCGCTCTGTCGGGGTCAAGGCCGACCTCCGCGCCTACGAGCATCCGGTGCTGTTGAGCGGCGAGGCGCCTTGGGAGACCCTGCTGGCCGCCGCCTCAGTGCTCACCGCGGAGATCCCGGGAGTCAACCGTTGCATCTGGAATCTGGCCGCCGGGCCACCGGCCACGGCCGTGCCGCTGGCCGCGACGTGCCGCTGGCCGCGACGGTGACCAAGGAACGCCTGGACGTGCTGCGAGAGGCCGATCACATCGTCATGGAAGGACTGCGCCGCCACGAACTCTACGATGACATCTGGCAGTGTCCCACGGTGCTCGTCCCCCTCGACCTTGTGGGGGACGGCGGCGAGCTCGTCGTGGTGAGACCGATCCGCTCGCAGCGGGCGATGACCGCGACGCCGGTGCAGCTGCCGCCCGCCCTGCTCTCCGAACTCCGACGTGATGTGCTAGAACTCGCCGGTATCTCCGGCCTCGCCTTAGACGTCACCTCGAAGCCGCCCGGCACGATCGAGTGGGAGTAGTTGGTCGGGCCCTCGCGCCCTAGCCGCTCGACGCCGGCCATTGACCCCGTGGTCTGTAGCCTCTAACGTTTAGCTTCCCGCTAG
>JBDHAI010000048.1:0-11427 GCA_039588155.1 Gemmatimonadota bacterium
GCAACTTCAGCTTTCAAACGAAATTCGGCTCCTTGGGGCCCTTCGATCGCCATTTCGGCCCGATCGAACGGAACTTCGGCTCTTCCGGCCGCAGCTCCGGAAAGCACTGAGACCCCGCCGACTCCGTCCGCTGATCATGGTCCGAGCCATAGCCCCGTGGAAGTAGACCTGGCGGTCATCGCCGATGCGGCGAACGTAAGTCAGGAAGGGAAGCTCAACATACTTGGCGTGTTCGATACCATCTGGACCCGCGAGTTCCCCTTCCGTCACTCGGCGATGGTCTTCGTCGTTCGCATGAAAGCAGATTTCACCGAGCGCGGCATCCACCAAATGGAGCTCCGCTTGATGGATGCCGACGGCGCCCAGCTTTTCAAGGCGGAGGGCGCCATGCAGGTGCCGGGTGGCGCTCCGGGCCGGCCGGTCAAGCCGCACCTCATCATGGGGCTGGGAGGGATCAGCTTCCAACGAGCGGGCGACTATTCCTTCGAGGTTCTGGTGGATGGGCAAGCGCTCAAGAGCGTGCCGCTCTACGTCATGGACGCGCCGACCCGGCCGGCGTCGGGTGGCTTGGCCTAAAGAAGTAGCCTGCCTTACCTTTGAGGGCCTCTGACTTGCCATCGGTCCGACCTGGCCGTAGATTGAGGTCGCTGCACCCCACAGAAACGTAAGACACTCTGCCTTTTCTCGGCGGGGCGCGTCTCTTCGACACACCCGGGCACAAGGATGGCTGATGCCTAGAGCCTGCAAAGTCGACCCAGACGGCTGCTTCAGTATCGGTAGACACCGTCACCAAGTCCCCGAAAGCTTCTCTGACCGCCAGGTCCACAGTTACCGGACGCTGCTCGAGCCTATACCGGACAATCCTGGGGGTCCGTCGATGTCGGACGCCCTGCGGCGAAAGCAGCGAGACTATCTGATGCGGCGCTCACTTGCCGCGGTGATCCCCGGGTTACCGCTTCAGGTTCTGCAGAGGGCCACGATGACGCAGGTGCGCTCGATTCACGATTGGATCTCGCAGAACCGGCCGGAGCTATCGGCGGATATGCACGCCTCGGTGGAGTAGCTTAGACAGCGTGAGCTAGCGTGCCGGGGGCGGTCCCGCCCGGGTTGGGTTCGTCTGCGTATTGTCTCGCCGACCGCCTTCTTTCTATCCTTTGAACATGTCAACGGACCGGACTCTGGTCGTGCGGGCGGCCGCGATCCGCACAATGGATGCGGAGCAGCCGATCGTCGAGTGCATCGCGGTGCGGCGAGGTCGGGTCGAAGCGATCGGGTCAGCGGACGACGTAGAGGGTGCGCTGGGCGGAAGCGTCGACAGGCTCGATCTGCGGCCAGCGATTGTCTTGCCGGGTTTGACGGACTCGCATGTTCACCTAGTCGAATGGGCCGTTGGGCTGTCGGGTCCTGATCTGTCGGGTTGCGGATCGATGGCGGCCGCGCTCGGACAGGTCGCGTCCGAAGCCGAGTGCGCCGCCGCTGAGGCATGGCTCGAGTTCAAGGGTTGGAATCCCAGCTGGCGCCTAGAGGCGGAGCTGGCCGACCTGGACGAGGCCTCGCGAGGTCGTGCGGTCGTTCTGGTAGCGCACGACCTTCATTCCGGCTGGCTGAATTCGGAGGCGATGCGTCGGCTCGACATCGGTGCCGAACGCGCCGAGCCAGCGGGCGGCTCGGTCGAGCGAGACTCGGGAGGCCGGCTGACGGGGATATTGAAGGAGCGGGCGCTCGATTGGTGGTACGATGGACGGCCGCAGGCCAGCGACGCAGAGCGGAGAGCCGCTGTTCTGGAGGGCCAGGCCGCACTCCACCGGCTCGGGATCACCGGCGTTCATTCGGTGGAGGGGCCTGATTCGTTTCGTCTCGTTGAGCATATGGAGCATTCAGGAGAGCTGAAGCTGCGAGTCCTGCACCACATGCCGCAGCGGTTCATCGACTCGTTGGTCGAGTGCGGAATTACCAGCGGGTTCGGAAACGACATGCTTCGAATTGGCGGGATAAAGTACTTCACCGATGGTGCGTTGGGCTCACGCACCGCCTGGATGCTCGAGCCTTACCAGGACGAGTCCAGCCACGGTGTCTGCCGTCTCGATCCTAAAGAATTTCGCCACGACGTGGAGCGTGCAGCGCGGTCCGGCCTCGCGGCGACGGTGCACGCCATTGGTGACGCGGCGGTGCGAATGACGCTGGAAACGCTCGAGGGCGTCGGCGCCGCGGGTCTGGCCATCCCGCACCGAGTGGAACACTTGCAGTGCGTTCACCCGGACGACCTGTCGCGGGCCGCCCGTTCGGGGATCGTCGCTTCGATGCAGCCGTCCCACCTGCTGACCGATATCCGGTTGGCCGAGCGAAGCTGGGGGTTGGAGCGTAGCCGCCGAACACTACCGTTAAGGAGCCTTCTCGAGGCTGGGACGATCTTGGCCTTTGGGTCGGACGCGCCGGTCGAGGCCGCCGACCCACGGGAAGGTTTCTACGGTGCGATCGCTCGGCGCGACCGGGAGGGCTACCCGGTGGAGGGGTGGCAGGCGGACGAGCGTCTGAACGGACTGGAGGTCCTGAGGTGCTACACCGAGGGGCCGGCGCTGGCTGCCGGCGAGGCGGATCGATGCGGGCGGCTCGCTCCAGGCTATAACGCCGATTTCGCCGCTTGGAATATCGACTTGGCGACTGCGGAGCCGGAGCTGTTGAGGTCGGCGGAAGTCGTGGCGACGATAGTTGGCGGCGAGAGGGTCTACCAGAGGTGAGTCGATGAGTTCAGCCGCGGACCTCGATCGTGCGGCACGAGCGATCGCCGATGCAGGGCTCGTCGTCGCGGCCACCGGGGCGGGAATGTCGAAGGAGAGTGGGATCCCGACCTTCAGGGAGGCACGGGAAGGACTCTGGTCGCGCTACGATCCACAGCAGCTGGCGACCCGCGACGGCTTTAGCCGCGATCCGGCCCGCGTTTGGGGCTGGTACAACTACAGGCGCGGCCTGATCGCTGATTGCTCACCACATGCCGGGCATGAATCGCTGGCCGAGCTGGAGCGGTACGTGTCGCGGCTGGTCGTCGTGACCCAGAACATCGACGGTCTGCATCGACGCGCTGGATCGAGCGCGCTCCTGGAACTGCATGGGAATATCAATCGCTTCAAGTGCTTCGAGCGGAACCACGCGGTCGAAATCGTGATTCCCGTATGTGCTGAGGACGGACCGCTCCCGCCCCCGCGTTGCGCAGAGTGTGGCTCCTACATCCGGCCCGACGTGGTTTGGTACGGCGAGATGTTGCCGGCCGGTGTGTACGAGGAGGCGGAGTCTCTGGCAGGGTCGTGCGATGTCATGTTGGTGGTGGGGACCTCCGGCCTCGTCTATCCCGCCGCTTCGCTGCCCTCGGTCACGCAGGGAGGCGGCGGGTTGGTGATCGAGGTGAATACGGAGCCGTCGGCGATTACTAGCGGCGCGGACATTTTCTTGGAGGGCCAAGCCGGACAAGTGATCCCCACGCTCGTAGCCGCGGTCTCCGTGATCGTGTCATGATGCCGGTCGCGCTGCGGGCGAATCGCTCAGCGACTGTCGCGTTCTTCTTGGCCCTACTGATCAGTGGCTGTGACGAGCGCACGCGGCCGACGGTGCCGGTGTTCGGTGACCTGACCGTGCTGTCTGACCCTGAGGGCGCCGGCATCGTGTTGGACGACCGGGTACTCGGAGAGACGACGCCGGCCACGCTGCTCGGCATCGAGTCGGGTCAACGGTTTCTGGAGCTGTCGTTGGCCACGGAGTCCTCGGAGCTGTTCGCCTGGCAGGATTCGGTCACCGTTCCAGAGAAGGCCCTCGACACGGTCGATGTCGCGCTCGAGGGCGGTTGTCGGCGCAACTGCCCGTTCCTCATGGATCGAGGCCGAATCCGCTGTCGCTCCACGGGTCAGGGTGACACCTGCGCGACGGTATTCTTCGACGGCACCGAGGCGCTCGAGTGGCCGGGCGGCGGCGGCGGTGCCTACGGAGCGGGAGGCCGACTTCTTCTCGCCGGCGTACTGGATGACGACTCCGGCGTTCTGTCGGGAGATACACTCGCGACCCAGATCTATGGCGTCGCGTGGACGGGCCGTCAACCGATGGCCGGGGCTTCGAGTGGCGGACGCCAGCAGATGGTGCTCGAGTATTGGGGCACGGCGCGCTTCCGCACCGAGTCGCTGACCGGGTTCTCGGTGCGCGAGACGCTGATCGCCATCGACAGCGCGGGTGTGGAAGACGTTCTATTCATGCGGTTCGAAATCGAAAACGTCAGTGCGGACGAGCGGTACCGCCGCCTCTACCCGTGGGTCCCCGAGGGCGGACTGACCTACGAGTCACTTTATGTCGGGTTCGGCTTCGATCCGGATGTCGGCCAGTCCGAGGACGATCTCGGGACTTTCGATCCCGATCTCGACCTATCATTCATGTACGATGCTGTCTTCCTAGATGAGACTCTGGGTGTGTTCGCGGAGCGTCCGGCGCTCGTCGGGCTCGTAATGGTGGAGCCACCGACCGGAGCCAGCGAGCGCATCTTCACGATGTGGCGCCGGGCCGATGATTGGGACGACGGGAACGTTCACGACTTCGCGTGGCGGCTACTCGCCGGGCGCCTCGCGCCAGGTGATCCGATCGCGGACCACCCCTCGCCCGAGATCGGCTACCAGGGCAGCCTCCCAGACGACTACCGCCTGACCGAATCGTTTGGGCCGTTGAGACTTGCCCCCGGTGACATGATCACCCTGACGATGGCCGTCGTGTTCGCTGAACCTGTGCCGGGGAGCTACACACCGGGAGTGCTCGTGCCACCGGGCGATCCGACCGACCCCAACCGTCAGATCCTCACGGTGGCGAGCGACTTGCGGGCGTTGGCCCAGCAAGTGCCCGAGCTCTGGAACCGCTATCGACCCTGAGCCCCTGATGACCCGCGACGCTTATCGGTTTCTCAAGACGAAGATCGTCTGCACGATCGGTCCCGTATCGCTGGAGCGTAGCGCCCTCGAGAAGCTGTGCCAGGCAGGCATGGACGTGGCGCGCCTCAACATGTCCCACAGCACGCCGGAGCAGGTGAGGGGTGCCGCCGCCGCGATTCGTGAATGTGCCGACACCATCGGCAAGCCAGTGGCCATATTGCTTGATCTTCAGGGTCCGAAGATCCGAATCGCCGCGAACATCGACGCTCCGCTAGAACTCCGGGAGGGAGACCGGGTTGTGCTGGCGCCGGTGGAGGCGGCGCGGAGCTCGGAGCTTCCGATCACCTATTCCGGCCTGGCAGAGGATCTCAAAGACGGAGATCGCGTGCTGCTCAACGACGGCCGAGTGGAGCTTCGGGTTCGACAGATCGCTTCACCCCGCGTGACCTGTGAGGTCGTGATTGGCGGCAGCGTCTCGGGTGGCAAAGGTGTCAACCTCCCCGGCGTGCGGGTCAGCGCACCAGCGCTCACGGCCAAGGATCTGGCGGACCTCGAGCTGGCGCTCGAGGTCGAGGCGGATTGCATCGCGTTGTCGTTCGTGAGATCGGCCGAAAACGTACGAGAGTTGAAACGGCGCGTGCCTGAAGATGTTTGGGTGATGGCCAAGATCGAGAAGGACGTCGCATTGGCCGAGCTCGAGCCGATTCTCGAAGCCTCGGATGCCGTGATGGTCGCGCGCGGCGACTTGGGAACGGAATTGCCGTTTGAGCAGGTCCCGTTGGTACAGAAGCGTATCGTGCGGATGGCGAACTCACTGTATCGGCCCGTAGTGGTCGCGACGGAGATGCTGGAATCGATGATCGAGAGGCCGCGGCCGACGCGTGCCGAGGTGTCTGACGTAGCCAATGCGATCTTCGACGGCACGGATGCTGTGATGTTGTCGGCGGAGACCGCGGTGGGGCGCTACCCGGTGGAATCGGTCAGGGCGTTGACCCGGGTGATCAAAGAGGTCGAGTCACGTAGCGCGGTCCTGGTCACCGGGCCCTCGTACGACGTACCGGCAGTGGCAGGCGGCGTGGGTCCGGAGTCCACAGAGGTGGCGGTGGCCTATGCGACGGTCGAGGCCGTCCGGGCCATTCAGGCGCCCGCCGTGGTCACCCTCACTCGCAGCGGCTACACGGCCTGTGTCGTCTCTTCGCGTCGACCGCCGGTGCCCATCCTGACGGTCACCAACAGCGAGCAGGTGCGCCGGCAACTCTCTCTCGTCTGGGGTGTAGTTCCCGTTCTCTGCCCAGGCGAGCCGGGCTTCGATGAGATGTGGGCGCTGGCGCGGGTCGAGCTGAGAGAGCGTGGCCTGGCGGTACCCGGCGACCGGGTCGTCGTGACGGCGGGAATGCCGTTTCATGAGCGAGGGACCACCAACATGTTGCGGATCGAGACGGTTTGACGTTGCGACTCAGGTTCTTGGGCACAGGTACGAGCTTTGGCATTCCAGTCGTCGGCTGCGACTGCCGTGTCTGCACCTCGACAAATCCACGCAATCGTCGTTCGCGGCACAGCTTCGCCGTCGAGGAGGGTGAGCGTGTTCTTCTTGTCGACACGCCGCCGGAGCTTCGTATGCAACTACTGGACACGGGTATCCGGCGGGTCGATGCCGTCTTCCTGACTCATCTTCACGCCGACCACGTCCACGGTATTGACGACCTGCGCGTCTTCACTGTCCGTGAGAGGGGTCCGCTTCCGCTGCATGTAGCGCAGGAGTACGCGGCCGAGTTGGCGGCTCGCTTTCCCTACATCTTCGACGAGGGAGTTCAGCCCAACCCGGGTACCACGTCCCCGGATGTCGAGTTGAGCACATTCGCGGCGGGAGAAGAGACGCTTGTCGCGGGCTTCAAGTTGATTCCCCTTAGTTTTCCTCACGGTCACGTCCACACCTATGGGTTTCGGGTGGGCCGCCTGGGCGTGGTCGTCGACGGAAAGACAATTCCTGCAGACGCCCGCAGGTTCTTGGAGGGCGTTGATGTGCTCGTGATCAACGCCCTGTGGTGGGGGAACCCTCACCCGACCCACTTCAATGTGGAGGAGGCGGTCGAGGCGGCGCGCAGCTTGGGTGCCCGACGTACCTATTTGACGCACCTGACCCATCGGCTTGAGCATGAGGACTTGAGGGCCGCGCTACCTGAGGGCGTGGAACCGGCATACGACGGTCTGACGGTCGAGATCGACTAGCCTGACCCTGACCTTCGCCCGCCGTTGTGCAAGGGTCCCGCCGCTCGTAGGCGACGATCGCGAGCGGAGGGCTGTTACGAATCGACCCGTCTTAATTGTGCGCGGTTGTTGAATTCGTTGGGCTCACCTATCTTTCAACTACCACGGTTTCTGGCCCCTGCATACGCTTCGTGAGGTTTCGCGTGGCCCCCGACGCTTCCCACGACCCATGCTCGAGGTGCCGCTGGTGTGAGCTTCGACGCGGCGGAACTGAGCCCGGCGTTGCCGGGCAGGAGACCGTTGAGGTGGTTGCACCCAGCGCCGGAACTTGAAAGGACTAGGCCATGCGTAACTACGATGATGACGGCGTACCCTACGTTGTGATCGAACGATCGGGCTCTGGGCTCATGCCGTTCGTCTGGGGTGCCCTCCTCGGCGCCGCTGCCGCGTTGCTCCTGGCTCCTAAGTCGGGTGCCGAGACGCAGGAAGAGCTGAAGGAGCGTGCCCGGCGCCTGCGGGAGCGAGCAGAGGAGAAGGCGGAAGAGCTACAGGGCTCTCTTCAGGAGGCGATCTCATCCGGCCGACGGCAGGTGGAAGAGAAGTACGACGTGGCGAAGCGCGCCGTGTCCGAGGGCAAGGACCGCGCACAAACTGCCGTGGACGCCGGTCGCAAAGCGGCTCGCTCGGCGCGGAGTGAGTACGAGGACCAGATCGCTTCGGCCAAGGGCGACGGCGAGCCGAGCTGAGGCCGATCCGGCTTCGCGGCATCGTCTGAAAACGTTCTCCGCATTCCGCCTTGGAAGCGCGCGAGACAGTCCAGCCGCCCTCTCGAGCCCGTGACGCGTGGCGGGCAATGCGGAGGGCGGCGTTGGCGTTCTGGTCGGCGCTCAAGGACTACGTCGTGCGTGTCCTCGGGAAGGCGGACGACGACAACGTATTCCTGCTTGCCAGCGGCCTCACGTTCAGCATCTTGGTCGCGGCCGTACCTTTCCTGCTCATCGTCGTTTCTCTGGTCAGCCTCACGCTCGAGGCCGCAGCTAGTTCGGCGGGAGTCGAGCCGATAGAACAGCTTCGCAGGTACCTCGACGTAATTGTCCCCGTATTGAGTGAGAGCGCTGGGCAGACTGCCGCGCGTAACCTTCCGGAAGAGATCATCAGCCAAGCGATCGACCGCGGCCAGGCGATCGGGTTGATCAGCTTCGTGGCTTTTGTCTGGTTCTCCACCCGGCTCTTTGGGGCGATCCGGGCCGTTTTGAGGGAGATCTTCGACCTCCGTCAGAGCCGTGGCGTGATCCAAGGCAAGATCTTCGATTTGGAAATGGTGTTGGTCTCCTGCGTTCTGCTGATCCTCAACATCGGCATCACGATCGTGATGAACCTGGCCAAGGCTCGCGGGTTCGAGTTCTTGGGGCTGTCGGCTCAACAGATCGGCTTCGTGGATAGCATCTACGCCCAGACGACGGCGCTGCTGTTCATCTTTCTCCTGTTTCTATTGCTTTACAAATACGTGCCCGCCCGGCGAGTCCCCTGGCGTATGGCCATCACGGCGGCGACGTTCACCGCGATATGCTGGGAGATCCTAAAGCAGGCGTTCGCCTTCTACTTGACGCGAATCGCTGTCTACACGTCGGTCTACGGCGGACTCGCGACCCTCGTGGTCGTCGTCATCTGGCTGTACTATCTGTCGATCGTATTCATCCTCGGCGCTCAGGTCGCCCAGGTCAGGGAGATGCGACGTGTGCGGCTTCGCCAGGTGGAAGTGCTGGAGTAAGCGTCGCTTGCGCGGCTGCGTCTCAAGTGCGATAATAAGGCTACCCCTAGGTCCTCCAGTCGTGTTTCCATGTCCAAAGACGGTATCAGAGTAGTCGCCCGGAATCGGAAAGCGCGCCACGATTACCACATCCTGGAAAGTTGGGAAGCGGGATTGGTACTCTTGGGCAGCGAGGTCAAAGCGCTTCGTGAGGGAAACGCGAGCCTCTCTGACGCTTACGCGCGCGTGGAGCACGGTGAGGTTTGGCTTCACAACATGCATATCGGGGTGTACGGCCCCGCCGGGCCCGAGGCCCACGAGTTGAAGAGGCGTCGCAAGCTGCTGCTCCAGAGACGGGAGATCAAGCGACTGATCGGTGAGGTCGAACAGGCCGGACTGACGCTCGTCCCGCTGGAGGTGTACTTCCGCGACGGCGTCGCGAAGCTGGAGTTGGCGCTGGCCAAAGGAAAGAAACACCGAGATCGGCGAGAGGATATCAAGCGGCGTGAAGCCGATCGGGAGATGGAGCGTGCGCGTAAGGCCCGCTAGCGTTGGACTAATTCTGGCCCTGGGGACGCTGGGCTCGACGCCGGATCGCGGGAACGTCCTGGTGGTTGTCAAGGAAGGCACGACCCGTACGGTGCCGATCCAGCATGACCGCGGCTTTCCGGCGGCACAGGCGGTCGCGCTCGTCAAAGCTCTGGGCTATGCCTGGATCGACGACTCGATATATATGGACGGCGAGGCTGTTCGGTTCTCGGTCGGCTCGCCGTTCTTCACCGTGGGTCAGGATGTCCACCAGTTGCCCAACCCGGTGTACCGCCAGGGGGGACACCTGATGATACCGGTCAGTTGGGCGCTCGACTGGCTGCCGCGCGCGCGCTCGCGGCGCTGGCGCTACCTGGACGGGCGCCTGGTCGCACTTCCCGCCACGACGCTGCGGCCACCCAAGCGGGACACCTGGCTCGTGGTGATCGATCCGGGCCACGGTGGGAAGGATCCGGGGACGATCGGGGTTCGCGGGACAAAAGAGAAGGATCTAACGCTAGCGATAGCTAAGAAGCTCGCGAAGCGCCTCGAGGGTGAGCCTGGAATAGACATCGCACTAACCCGTGATCGTGACACACTGATCGCGTTCGCCGACCGGCCACGCATCACGCAACTCGATGGCGGTAGAACACCCGACCTGTTCATCTCGATCCACGGGAACTCGATGCCGAAGAAGCCGAGTCCCCACCGAGGGATCGAGACCTATTTTCTCGCGGTCGCCAAGACCGAAGAAGCCAGGCAGGTCGCGCTACGCGAGAACTCGGCGATCGAGTTCGAGACGGAAGCGGGCCTGGCAGAACTGGAGCCGCTGCAGTTCATCCTCAGCGACCTGCAGTCGACGGGGAACCTTCGTGAATCAAGCCTGCTGGCGGGAGCCGTGGATGAAGCAGTCGAGGAGACGCTCGCGTCACCGAACCGGGGTATTAAGCAGGCCGGTTTTCTGGTACTCGTGGGCGCTTCTATGCCGGCGGTGCTCGTCGAGGTTGGCTATCTGTCGAATCGCGATGAGGAAAAGCTGTTGCGGTCGTCGTCGTATCAGGCGAAGATAGCGGATGCGTTGGCCGATGCGGTTGTCAATTACTTGGAAGGATATGGTCGACGAGTCTGGTCTTCGTACGGTTCTGGCAGGTAAGGTACGTCTTTCGCGACTCCATCCCTTCAGAGTTATCGTCACTACTGTTGCCCTCACGTCGGCAGCGGGTTGCGTCTATTTCAACTCCCTCTACAACGCCAACAGACTTTTCAAACAAGGCGTCAGCGAACTCGATGAGGGTCGCGAAGCGACAGGCCGCGCCACCTTGGGGTCCGCCATCGAGAAAGCCCAGCCCATCGTTGCGAACAAACCCAACAGTCGCTGGGCCGACGACGCCCTGCGCCTGATCGTCCGGGCCAGGATCCTGCGCGAGGACTGGCCGGAAGCGGCCGAAGCGAGTCAAGAGCTCATCGGCTACGCGAGGTCGGCGAAGGACACGGCCGAAGCAGTCGGCTATATGGCGCAGGCACAGCTACGTCTCGGCAATCCGGCGCTGGCCGATAGCCTCTTGACCGTCGCGCTGGGCCTCGAGAGAGATGAGGCGCGGCAGACCGATCTGCTCGTCGACCGGGGTCGTGCAAGGGCGGAGATCGGGAACTACCAGGGGGCGTATGGAGATTTCGAGGCGGTATCGGCCGCACGACCGGACTGGGTTACGCCGCGAATCGACCAGGTGAGACTGTTGGTGGACAGCGGACAAGGGGAACGAGGTGCCGAGGAGTTTGAGGCGCTCTTGAGGTTGCCGTTGAGCGATCGTGAGGAGCGAACCGTGGTCGAGCTCGCGGAGCACGTAGCGGCTGTCGACACGAAAGCAACGGCGGACGGTCTAATCGGGGCGGAGACCGCCGACCTCCTGCCTGAGAATCGAGCCTACCTCGTCAAGATGCGCGCCGACGCCGAGCTCGCTTTGGGTGACTATGAAAGAGCGCGCGCCGATCTGTATCTGACGACGACGGTGGCCGGGGATTCGCGGTCTGCGGCGGAGGCTC
>JBDHAI010000049.1:0-11264 GCA_039588155.1 Gemmatimonadota bacterium
GTAGAAAGAAAGCCAAGCCAGCAGAAGAAGAACCCGCGGCGCCTCGCGACGAGAATGGCGAGCCCATGCCGGTGCATGATTCACTCGGGCACGCGCCGGCGGCCGCCGCTGGAGAGACCGGGCTGGACGATCTGGTCAGCACTCCGGACAAGATGATAAAATCGCTGACGACGGCACTGCAGGAGTTGGAGGACCGCCACCTGCGGCTGGCCGCGGAGTACGACAATTTCCGAAAGCGGACGGTAAAGGAACGGACTCAGCAAGAGGCGCGGGCGCAGGCCGACTTGGTCAAGAAGCTCTTGGAGCCGTTGGACGATCTGTCGCGCGTCTCTGATCTCGGTTCGAACGATCATGATGCGGCGGCCATTCTCGAGGGCATACGGCTGGTGGAAGCCAAGCTGCGGCGAGTGCTGGAGCAGATGGGTCTGAGGCCGATAGACGCGATCGGCGAGCCGTTCAACCCCGAGATGCACGAGGCGATGATCACGGTCGCCACGGACCATCCGGACGAAAACGAAATCGTGTCTCAAGAGCTGACCAAGGGATATCTGTACCGGGAGACCCTGCTGCGGCCAGCTCTCGTCGAGGTCAAAATGTTTCGCCCCGAGTCGACGAGTTCGGACGCCGATTCGGGTGAGCGCGAGAACGGGTCCTGAGGTATGCCGGGCGCGACCACCAAGGATTACTACCAGATACTCGGACTTCCGGAAGACGCGTCGCCTAGCGTAGTCAAGAAGGCGTACCGCAAGCTGGCGAAGCAGTATCACCCGGATGCCAACCCAGACAATCCTGCCGCAAGCGAGCGGTTCAAGGAGGTCTCCGAGGCGTATTCAGTGCTCTCCGATGCGGAGAAGCGCAAGCAGTATGACCGCATGCGCCGCTTTACCCCCTTCGAAGACTTCGCGCGGACGACCGGTCCCGAGGACCGGCGTGGCGGCTTCTCCTTCGATGACCTGGGGGGCGGCATCGGTGACATCTTCAGCTCCATCTTTGACTTCGGGAAGGGCCGGCGGCGCCAGACGGCACAAAGAGGTCGGGACGTCGAGCATACGCTCGAAGTATCGTTCCAAACCGCTGCACGCGGCGGTCAGATCAGCGTCGAAGTACCAGTCACCGAGGAGTGTGCAACTTGCGACGGCGGTGGCGCGCGTCCCGGTACCCAGACCACGCGCTGTCCGGAGTGCGGCGGTACCGGCGCTAAGAGCTTTGGGCAAGGCGACTTTGCCATCAACCGGCCCTGTCCGGCGTGCTACGGTCGCGGCGAGATCGCGACCGATCCGTGCCCGAGCTGTCGCGGTTACGGCCAGGTGACCAGTAACAGAAGAGTGAACCTGCGCGTGCCGGCAGGTGTCGAGAACGGCTCGCGAGTACGCATGTCGGGCATGGGAGAGCGCGGACCCGGTGGCGGTCCTCCCGGCGACCTGATCGTCAAGTTCGAGGTGAAGAAGGATCGCTTCTTCCGTCGCCGCGGTCTGGACATCTATTGCACAGTGCCGATCAACATTGCCCAGGCGACACTCGGCTCCAAACTCCGCGTCCGCACGGTGGACGGCAAACGCGTCGTCCTGCGCGTTCCACCGGGAACGAGCAGCGGCACCAAGTTTCGCCTGCCCAAGATGGGTGTCGAGAAGGATGGGCGGATGGGCGACCAGTATGTAGAGGTCAAGGTCATCGTGCCCGACAAGCTGGATCAGCGCGGCAAAGACCTGATCAAGGAACTGGCCGACCTCGAGGGCATCAAGTACTAGGCCGGCGCAAGTCGGCGCGCGACGATCCTACCACCCCCCAGAAGAACCTCGCCGTCGTAGACCGCCGCGGATTGCCCAGTAGCGACCGCTCGGTGGTACCCAATGAGGCGGATCACGGTCCGGTCACCGGTGAAGGCTTCGACCGTCCCCGGCGCGTCTTGACCGCGATGGCGGATCTGTATGCTGACCTCTGCACCGACGGCGGGCGGATCGCTCAGCCAATTCTGCTGTGCTAGGGTGACGATGTTAGAATTGAGGTCGTCCTCAGCGCCGACGACCACGGTTCGCGTCTCCGGCTCGATCTCGACCACATACATCGGCTGGGAAAAGCCGCCAGGTAGGCCTTTGCGCTGACCGATCGTGAAGCGGCAATAGCCATCGTGGTCACCGACGCTGTCACCGTCAAGGTTGACGATCGGCCCCGGTTGGAAGGCGGCGTGCGCCATGGGCAAGCGCTTCGCGAGAAACTCTGCGTAGTCGCCGTCGGGGACGAAGCAGATGTCGAAGCTCTCCGGCTTGTCGGCCGTTGCCAATCCCAACTCTTTAGCACGTCGGCGCACCTGCGCTTTCGTAAGGTCACCGACGGGTAGGGCCAGGCGATCCAGGGCCTCCCGTTCGATGCCCCAGAGGAAATACGTCTGGTCCTTGGAGCGGTCGGCCGCTCTCAGCAATCTCGTGATACCGTCCGTTCTCTCGATCCTGGCGTAGTGTCCGGTGGCGATGAGGTCGCAACCGAACATCCGGGCACGGCGAAGCAGGTCGCGGAACTTGGTGTAGGAGTTGCAGCGGACGCAGGGATTCGGGGTATTGCCAGCGGCATACTCGGCGACAAAATCGTCGATCACGTCGTGAGTGAACTCCTCCTCCAGGTCGAACACGTAGTGAGGTATCGCGAGACGCTGGGCTACGGTGCGTGCGTCGGCGATTCCTTCCAGTCCACAGCACGTCTTCGACGAGCCTGGCAGCTCGCCATAGCAGAACGTCTTGATGGTGGCTCCTACCACATCGTAGCCGCGTTCCACCAGGAGCGCCGCGGCCAAGGACGAGTCGACACCCCCGCTCATCGCGACCAGGACTCTCTGTCTGTCAGACGGCGTGCTCGACACTGTCAGGCCTCGCTGGCGAACTTGCGTACGCGGTCCACGATCTTTGGAAAGACCTCCAACACGTACTCGATGTCCTGCGCCTGGGTTCCCCAGCCCAGGCTGAAACGGATCGTGTTGCGGGCCAGCTCACCCCGTCTGCCCAGCGCCGTGATCACGTGTGATGGCGAAACACTGCCGGTGGTGCAGGCGGAGCCCGAGGATACGCAGATGCCTTCGAGATCGAGAGAGGTCAGCAGGCCTTCAATGTCGACCGCTGGGATCGACAGGTTGAGGACGTTGGGCAGTCTCTCCATTGCCGCCCCGCCATTGACCACGATCTCGGGTAGCGATTCCTTCAGGCCAGCCTCCAGACGGTCCCTCAGCGAGCCGAGTCGCTGCGTCTCGTCCTGCCGTTCGGCAGCGGCGAGCGAGACGGCCTCTGCAAAGCCGACGACCCCGGCGACGTTCTCCGTGCCAGATCGATATCCCCCCTCCTGACCGCCACCGTAGATCAGCGGCTCGAGGCGCACTCCGCGCCGAATGAGCAGCGCTCCGGTTCCTTTAGGCCCGCCGACCTTGTGTGCCGAGAAGGCGACGAGATCGACATCGACCTGCTCGAGCCTCAAGTCGATCTTGCCTAACCCTTGCACGGCATCTGAGAACAGGGTCGCGCCACGCGCGCTGCAGAGTCGAGCCACAGCTTCGAGGGGCTGGACCACGCCCGTCTCGTTGTTGGCCCACATCACGGCCACCAGCGTCGGCCGGTCATCGGCGGGCAGGAGGTCCGCGAGCTGGGTCAGGTCCACTTCGCCGTTAGCGTTGACCGGCACGATGCGAACATCGTAGCCGAACGCCTTCACCGCCGCCGCCGCCGCCTCGATCACCGCTTTGTGCTCGATGCTCGTATGAATCACGCAGCCACCGGGATGACGCCGGGCGAAGCCAGTGATCGCCAGATTGTCGGCCTCGCTGCCCGAGCCGGTGAACACGAGCTGTCCGTCCGCTGCCCCCAAGGCCTTCGACAGACGTCGGCGAGCGTCATCGATGGCTAGGCGAGCCTCGCGGCCCAGCGAGTGAATACTCGACGGGTTGCCGTAGGCGTCGTTTAGATGCGGTGCCATGGCCGTGCGCACCGGCGGTCGAACGGGAGTCGTGGCGGCGTAGTCGAAATAGTGCCGTCTGCCGGACATCGGAGCCATGCGTGTCTCCAACCTCAACCGAGCGCCGAGGCCTTAGAACGTACTTACGGCCAGCTCTACCACGTCGTCGACAAGTAGAGTCTCACGGGTGTAAAAAGGCTCCGCGTAAGCCGCACGGATGAGCGAGCCGTAGTGCGCATCCTGAATTCTCACCAGATCGTACAGTGGGACCTCGGCCGGGAACAGCTCGCCCAGTGATTTGACGCCGTCGAACTGTGAGCTATAGCAACGGATCGCTTCGAGTTTGCGCTCAAAAGCCGCGCTGATATCGACGACGAACGTAGGCTTGACCGCGTGTTCGCGGTAGGCGAGGGCGTAGATGACTTTACGGGGTCGGTGCGGTTCACCTGGCGCGGGATAGTTCTTGAGACCGGACAGATAGCAGGCGTCGTAGGCGAGCTGCGATGCGACCCGATGATCGGGATGACGCCCTTCCAGGTACGGTAGGATGACCGTGCGCGGACGCAATTCACGGATCACCGCGATCAAAGCGGTACGGCTCTCGTCGTCGTTGCGAATTCTGGCATCCGAGAGCCCCAGGACGCGTCGGGTTGCGAGGCCGAGGATCTCCGCGGCTCGCTGCGATTCGGCCGCTCGGAGCTCGGGCGTTCCGTGCGATCCCATCTCGCCCGCGGTCAGGTCGAGCAATCCCGTGCGGTACCCGTGATCTGCGGCCCGGATCAGCGTGCCGCCGCAGATCAGCTCGGCGTCATCCGGGTGGGGCGCGATAGCGAGCAGGTCGACCATGGTGCGTCCTTACTAGGATAACCCTCGGGTGGCGGCAAAACGCCGCCTGGGGCCGTTTTCGGCCCCAGGGAAGGTAGTCTAGAAGCGAAAACGGCCCGCCGCCATAGCGGCGACGGGCCGGGCCGGCTTGAGCGCAGCGGTCGCCTCACTCGTAGCGTAGGGCGTGAACGGGATCGAGCCGGGCCGCCCGGACCGCCGGGAACAGCCCGAAAACGATACCGGTGAATGCCGCCGCTGCGATGGCCAGGAATACCGACCAGATGGGAATCACGACCGGTATAGGTGTGAAGGTGTTGAGCACCCAGGAGATCACGGCCCCCGTCGTGAGACCGATCGCTCCGCCCACGGTCGTCAGTGTGACCGCCTCTACCAGGAATTGCCAGAGTATGTCGCGACGCGTCGCGCCCAGAGCCTTGCGGATCCCGATCTCGCGTGTCCGCTCGGTAACTGAGACCACCATGACGGCGATCACGCCGATGCCGCCGACCATGAGGCCCACGCTGGAGAGGGCGAACATGACGGCGAACAAAGCGGCGGTGAGCTGGTTCCACAGGTTCATCATCGATTCCTGAGTCACCACGTCGAAGTCGTTCTCCTCGCCAGGCCCCAGACCGCGCAGGCCGCGGAGCCGTCCGGTCACCTGATCGATGGCGCGGGTCATGTCGATGACCGGTTTGGCCACCACGGTGATCCAGACGAGCTCGTCGAAGGAGATCCAGCGGACGTCCTTCATCAGGTACTTCTGTGCGGTGTTGAAGGGTACGAAGACGCGACTGTCACCGAGCGCTGCGAACAGGTTGGGCGGATGCTTGTAGACGCCGACGACGACGAAGCTCTGGGTCCCGATTCGGAACGTGCGGCCCACGGCATCCAGAGGTGCGAAGAGGTCCTCCGCCGCGGAGCTGTCGATCACCGCCACCGGCCGACCGGCCTCCTCTTCGAGCTTGGTGTAGAAGCGTCCGGCGATGATGTCACCGGCGTCGGTCTGCATGTAGTCGGACGGCACCGCCAGAATGCTCGCCTCGGTCTCGTTCCCACCCGCCTTCAGATCCGAGGACATCCACGAGAGGTCTGCAGATGCGTAGGAGTTGGCCACGGTGGAGAGCGCTTCCAGTGAGCGGGCGAACCGGGCCGGTATGGGTGGCCGTCGCCGCCAGGTGGGGTCTTCCTCCTCGAGCCCCGTGGAGACTTCGACGCCATAGGCTCGGGTCACGTAGAACGTGTTGGCGCCCGACGCCTCCACCAGGACGTCGAAGCTCTTGTTCACGCCCTGGATCGCTCCGGCCATGACGACGACCACGAGCACTCCGATCGCGACACCCAGTATGGTCAGTCCGGTTCGGATCTTGCTCTGCCGCAGCGCCTGTAGCGCTATGGTCACACCTTCCTGGAGTGCTCTGCCGGTCATATTGCGGCCTCCATTACTCGTATCGCAGGGCCACGATCGGGTCCAGCCGTGAAGCGCGTATGGCGGGATAGACGCCGAAGACCAGTCCGACGACCGTGCCCAGAGCGACGCCGATGACGATGGCGTACATGGGCACCGAAGCGGGCAGCGGCGAGACTACATCCACGAGTTTCGCCAGCGACGTCCCGGCCAGTACGCCAACGGCTGCGCCCACGGTGGCCAGCGTCGCTGATTCGGCGAGGAACTGACGCACGATATCGATGCGCCGGGCACCCAGCGCCTTGCGCACTCCGATCTCCCGCGTCCGCTCCAGAACGGACATCAGCATGATGTTCATGATCACGATGCCGCCGACGACCAGGGCTACCGCTACGAGTCCCGGCCCTACCGCGAGCAGGATGTTCTTGATGGTGTTCCAGGCGGCGAGCACCTCACTGGCCGTCTCGACATCGAAGTCGTTCTCTTCGCCAGGTCGGAGTTGATGCCGGGTACGCAGGATCTCCTCGGCCATCACCTGGCCGTTGGCCATCGCCTCTTCCGTTTGGAACTTGATCTGTATGTCTTCGACCACGTTGCGGCTGTTTGAGAAATCTGCCTCGTAGGCGCCCCAGGGAACCACGATCGCCGCGTCCCGAATCATCCCGATCAAGCCGCCCTGACGCTCGAGCACGCCGGCTATCCGGTAGCGGAAGGGACCGAGACGCATGTCTCGTCCAACCGCCGACTCGTCGGGGAAGAGCTTCTTGGCGATGGCGTCGCCGATCACGACGACGCGGATACCCCGCACGTCGTCGATCCGAGTGATGCCGCGGCCGTCGACGATGTCCCACCCCTGAAGCGCCAGATACTGGTCGGTCACGCCGATGAGGCGGACGTTCTTGCGCCGGTTCTGGCCGGCTCTGACCTCGGGCATGAAGCGGTCGGAGCTGTAAGCCATGTACCAGATAGCGGGGATCTTCTCCTGCAGCGCGGTGGCATCGCTGACGGTAATGTCGGGGTTGCGCGACTGGCGGCGGCGCGTCTCAGCGTCCTGCCGACCGCCCCGGCCACTCCAAACGCGATTGATGGTGATGGTGTTGATGCCGAAGATCGAGCCGGCGAAGTCGTCCTGCATGTAGCGGTTCATCCCCTCGACCACCGCGAAGACCGAGATCAGAAAGGTGACGCCGACGATGACACCCAGCAGTGTGAAGAAGGACTTGAGCTTCTGGGCCCAGACCTGCCGAAGGGCTAATACGATCGAATCGAGTATCTTCACGGCACCGGCGCGCCGATGGTATGGCGCTCGTCTTTCTCGATCTCGCCGTCCATGAGGGTGATCAGGCGCTCCGAAAAGGCAGCGATGTCACGCTCGTGCGTCACGATCAGAATCGTCTCACCCCGGTCGTGAAGCTGCACCAGAATATCCATGATCTCCCCCGACGTGCGCGAATCCAGGTTACCGGTCGGCTCGTCCGCCAGAATCAGCGAGGGCTGGTTGACGAGCGCCCGCGCAATGGCGACGCGCTGCCGCTCGCCACCCGAGAGCTCGTTCGGCTGGTGAGTCATGCGATCGCCCAGGCCGACCGCGTCGAGGGCTTCTCTTGCCCTTTCGTGTCGCTGCCGGGCAGGCAAGCCGGCGTAGATCAATGGCAATTCGACGTTATGAAGCGCTGTCGTTCGCGCCAGCAGGTTGAAGGTCTGGAAAACGAACCCGATCTCTCGGTTGCGGATCCTGGCGAGCTCGTTGTCGTCCAGCGCCGATACCTCCTGGCCGCCCAACCAGTACTGGCCTGCGCTCGGTGTGTCGAGGCAGCCGATCAGATTGAGCAGTGTGGATTTGCCGGAACCGGACGGACCCATGATGGCGACGAACTCGTTCTTCTCGATCTGCATATCGACGCCACGCAGGGCGCGTACGGTCTCGGCGCCGAGCTCGTACTCTTTCGTCAGCTCTTGCGTGAGGATGACGGTACTTTCTGGCGGCATCATGGTCTATTCGTGCTCCCACTCTGATTGCGGTTCTTGTTGCTGAACTTTACCAGGGCTCCCTCCTCGAGCCCGCGGATCGCCTGGTAGCTACCGGCTACGATCACTTCGCCTTCCTCGAGGCCTTCGAGAACCTCGAAATGCTCGCGCCCGGCGATACCGACCTTTACCGGGCGGAACTCGACCGTGTTATCGTCTTTAATGATGAATACACCCTCGAGCTCCTCAGGCTCCTCCTGCTCCACGAGCTCGATGGTCTCGCTCCCGGTATCACCCGCTGGCTCTTCCTCCTCATTCGGCTCCGGCGTACGCAGCGTGAGGGCGATAATCGGTATGCTCAGCACGCTGTCCTGCTTTGCAGCCACCACGTCAGCGGTGCAGGACAGGTCAGTTCGCAAGGAACCCGGTGGATCGTCGAGTCGAATCACGACCTCGAAGTCCACAGACTGGTCGGACGTCGTACCACTGAGACCTAGCGCTCCGCCTTGAATCGAGCTCTGTCCGATCTCCGTGACCTGACCGACGAACATTTCATCGGGGAAGGCATCGATTTCGATGCTCGCGCTGTCACCGAGCTCGATCTGCGGGATATCGGTCTCGTCGACTTCGATTACCGCCTCCATCTCGGAGAGGTCGGCGACGGTTAGAAGTACGGTACCGGGGTTGTTCATGGTGCCGACGATCGCGGTCTCTCCCAATTCGACGTTCAGTCGCGTCACCCGGCCGGTCATCGGCGCGGCGATCACGGTCTTGGCGAGTAGATCGCGCGCCTCCCGTAGGTTTGCCCGGGCCTGCGATACGTTGTGCTCTGCCGCCTGGTAGAGCGCCTCTTGCACCTCGAGATTGGTCTCCGCGGCCTCGAACTCCTGGTCCGAGATCAGTTCGGAGTTCTGTTCGCGGATCCTCTGACTTCGCGAGAGCAGGCGTTCAGCCTGGTTCCGGTTCGCACGCGCCTGCGTGGCGGTGGCCTGAGCCGAACTGAGCGCAGCCTGAGCCCGCTGCACGGCAGCTTGGAAGGTGGATGGGTCGATGATCAGCAGAGTGTCTCCAGCGTTCACCGTCTCGCCCTCATCGACACGCAAGTCGACGATCCGGCCTGAAACGTCAGCCTGGATCTCGACGCGACGATGCGGCCGGATACGGCCGCTGGCCGTGACCACGGCCACCAGGTCGCGCCGCTGCACCTCCTCCGTGCGTACCTCCACCCCTCCGCGGCGACCCTGACGAAGAGCTAGCCCTACGAAGACGAGGATGACGACGACAACACCTGCGCCGATAAAGATCTTTCGCTTATTCACTTCCTATCACTCCCAAGAATTGTCACTCCCCCCGCCTACTGCCCAGGGGAGAGTTGGACCGAGCGGCCCACCGCCGTCTCGAGCGCGGTGATCGACTGGTGGAAAGCGAACACCGACTCGATCTGGTCAACCTCGGCCTGCGCGGCCAAGGTCTGTGAGTCGAGCAACTCGAGGAACGTGCCGGCGCCCAGCTGGTAGCGTTCTTGAGCCAGCCTCAACTCCTCACGCGCCCGCTCCGTGTTTTCTCGTTGTAGCAGCACGGTACGATGGGCCGTCTCGAGGTTGTGCACGGCCTCGGTGACGTCCGCGATAATCTGAAGCTCCAGGGCCCGAACCCGATGGTCGAGGTCGTTTCGCTGGGCGATCGCCTGTTCCACCTGAAGCTGTCGGTCGAAGCCGTTGAACAGCGGGAAGGACAGGAAGGCGCTCAACGTCACAGGCTCGTTGCTGAAGTCGAAGGGGAACTGACTATTGAAGGCCCGGGTCGAGGTCGCTAGAGCTTCGGCATCCGCAGGTGTGAACGCGAAAGACTGGCAGTTGCTAAACGTGGGCGGCACGGGCGTGCCGGTGGCCGTGTAGAGCTCGTTGAAGGTGTCGCAGAGGCCCACGGTGGCCGCCGAGTTGTTCTCTGCCTGACTGATGTCTTGAGCGATCCCGATCTCGGGGTTCGTCTCTTCGCGAGTGAACCCGCTCCAACCGGCACGTAGTGACAGAGTCGGGAAGTAGGTAGCCTTCGCCACCTTGACGCTCGAGTTGGCTGCGGAGCGACTTGCACGTTCGGAGATCAGGCTAGGATGCCGAGTCAGCGCGTCATTGACCAGAGCGTTCATGTCCATCTGGGGCTCGAAGATCGGGAACTCGCTGACGAGCTCGATCTGCTCGGCCGGCAGCTGAACGCCCAACGTCTGCACCAGCCGCAGCTTCGACACCCGCGCCGCGTTTTCGGCCAGAACCAGATCGACCTCGGCACGGCCGCGGGTGACGTCCGCCTGCATCGTCTCCAGTCGCGTGCCGGCGCCGACCTCCTCGCGCGCCTCGGCCAGTCGAAGGTGTTCCTCGGACCGACGCAGTTCTCGCTCCGCCTGCACAGCCCGAGCCTGCAATCTGAGAACCTCGAGGTAAGCGAAGGTTACCTGAGTGCGGAGCTGAAGGTCGGCGTCGTCGACGCCCCGCCGCGCCGCCTCGCGTTCCGCTTTGCGCTGTCCCGGGTGAAACAGCGTGCTGCCACTTAGCGTGTAGCTCAGGTTGAACGAGTAGTTAGAGATCAGTACCGACGGCTGCGGGAAGGTGGCGCCTCCCAGCCGCTGCTGACCGGCGTCCTGCCAAGCCGCGCCGAAACTGAGATCCGCGTTCGGCAGGAACGTGTTGGCGTTCGCCGCCTTGACGCCCCAGTTGGCCGGCCCCAAAGCGTTAACCGACTGAAGGAAAATAGGGTTGTTCTGTCTGGCGAGCTCGATCGCCTGCTCGAGGGTGAGGGGTGCCCTTTCCTGCGCGTGGGTCGTGTCCACGGCACCGAGCAGACACACGAAAAGAACGCTAGAGGCCGCTCTCCACTTCATAACCTGGCTCCAGTGTTAGCAGTGGTCTTCAAAAACGTATACACAGTGTTAACAGCTTTATTCGCTGGAACGATGAGGCCCGGCGCCAGCCCGGCCCCCTGGTCGCGCCGTTCAGCCCGGGTCGGTGGACGGACGGACACGACCGGGGGCGATCCCGATGCGCTTGATCCTCGCTGTGCCTTTTGAGGCATACGTTCACTGCCCTCTCGGGCCGCGCTCCCGGCGCGCTTTCCTGCTGCAGCGCTTTGCTTA
>JBDHAI010000050.1:0-10961 GCA_039588155.1 Gemmatimonadota bacterium
ACGATCATGGCCGTTCTCACGGCCTTCGCCCTACTGACCCAGGGTAGCCCCAGCGCCACCTACTGGGTTTTCGTGGCCAACGAGTCTTCGGACATCGTGAGCTTGGTACGTTTCGGGCCGGACGGTGCGGATGTGGAACAAGACATCCCTGTGGGCATCATGCCGGCCGATATCGATGGCGCGCATGGACTCAGTGTGGAGCCCGGCGGCGGTCACTTCTACCTGACGATCGCGCACGGCACACCGAACGGAAAGTTGTGGAAATTCAGTACCGCGGATGCGACGCTGACCGACAGCGTGACACTGGGGCGATTTCCGGCCAGCATCGGCGTGACCCCTGACGGCCGAATGGCGTTCGTCGTCAACTTCAATCTGCACGGCGATCCCGTGCCGTCCACCGTGTCCGCTGTATACCTGCCGGGCATGGTCGAGCTCGAGCGCATCGCCGCCTGCGTCAGACCGCACGGCAGCCGCGTGAATCGGGCCGGCACCTACGCCTACGCGGTCTGTGTGGGAGATGATCAGCTGATCGAAATCTCGGTCGACCGCTTGCAGGTAAGTCGCCGGCTCTCTGTGCGCCCGGGGAGAGAGGGGGTGCTTTCGGGCTCAACCAATCCACCGGCGATGGCCGAGCAACGGTGTGGCCCCACGTGGGTCGTGCCATCGCACGACGATCGGTGGCTCTACGTGGCGTGTAACGCGAACGGCGTTATCTTGGAGGTTGACGGTCAGACCTTTGACGTGACCCGCCGGTTCTTGGCCGGTAAAGGACCTTACAACCTGGCGGTAACGTCCGATGGCCGGTTGCTCGTTGCGACCAACAAAGGTTCCCAATCGATCAGCATCTTCGACCTGCAGGATGGCAAAGAGATCGCGCGCGTTCCCGCATCTCGATCCGTCACCCACGGTGTCACGGTCTCGCCGGACAACCGCTACGCTTTTGTCTCGAACGAGGCGGTGGGTGCAGTGCGCGGAACGGTGGACGTGATTGACTTGGCACAGCTCGAGCGGGTCGCAACGGTCGAGGTCCACCAGCAGGCCGGTGGCATCGACTTCTGGAAGATGGAGCCTCAGGGGAGGTAGCCGATGGATCTGTTGAACAGAGCCGACGTTCGTGCGCTCATGGCACACAGGGGGAAGAGCTGTGTGTCGCTATTCATGCCAGCCCACAGAGCGGGAGCTGACATCCAGCAAGATCCAATTCGCTTGAAGAACTTGTTGAAGCAGGCAGAGGACCGGTTATTGAAGAGCGGGCTCCGGCGCGCCGACGCCAGTGAGATCCTGAGGCCGGCCCAGCGATTGCTCGACGACCATACGTTCTGGCAGCACCAGAGTGACGGGTTGGCGATCTTCGCAGCTCCGGAGACTTTCTCTCTTTATCGCCTAGCCTACGCATTTTCGGAGCTAGTCGTTGTAACGGATCGATTTCACGTGAAGCCGCTTCTCACGCTGCTGAGCGGGGATGGCCGTTTTTACGTTCTCGCTCTGAGCCAGAATGACGTCCGCCTGCTGCAGGGTACGCGGCAAAGCGTGGCGGAGGTCAACCTCGAAACGCTTCCTCATAACCTGGCGGAAGCTCTCGGCGCGGAAGAGCGTGAGAAGCAGCTGCAGTTCCACACCGCAAGAAGCGGCAGCACACCGATATTCCACGGACATGGTGGTGGAGGTACAGACGAATCGATTCACAAGAAGGATCTGCTTCGCTACTTCAAGCGCATCGATAAGGGTTTGCAGGATTTCGTATGCGTGGAGAGAAGGCCGCTGGTATTGGCCGGTGTCGACTACTTATTGCCCATCTACCGTGAGGCGAATACGTGTGCCGAGCTGATCACGGAAGGTATTGTTGGCAACCCGGACGGCCTGAGTGCGCGCGAGCTTCACGAGAGAGCTTGGTCGATCTTGGAGCCGTACTTCCGGAAGGCACAGGAGAAAGCGGCGGCACAATACCGGGACTTCGCGGGCACGGGCCGCGCCTCCCATGACGTCAAGACGATTGTCGCGTCGGCGGTGCACGGTCGCGTCGACTCGCTCTTCGTAGCTGTGGGAGTGCAGTTGTGGGGTGCGCTCGAACCCGACGGCGGAGACGTGAGCCTCCACGAGGCGCAGCAGCCGGGCGACCAGGATCTCCTCGATCTAGCGGCCGTAGAGACGCTCGCCCACGCGGGCAACGTCTACGCCGTAGAACCGGATCAGGTGCCGGAACCGTCGGGCGGGAGTGCTTTAGCGGCGGTGTTCCGCTACTAATCAGTCCCGGCCGACTTCGGCTAGTCCTCACTCATGGGGAGGCGCAACATGCGGTTTCCCCCAATCCTAATTCTGATGCCGCTGAGCCCGCCCCCGAAACGGTAGCCCACACCCAGTCGCGGGAGTGTGAAGAGCAAGATCTTAGCACGGTCCCGAAAGCCGATGGAGACCCCGACCTCGTACTGTTGGTTTATCGTTTGCGGCTCCCCGCTCAGCGAGAGAAACGTCAGTTCGTCGAACAGCCAGCCGGTCTCGAAGTAGACGCCCCAGTCCGGTTGGTGCCCGCCGATTTGGAACCAGGCGGGATAGCGAGCGTCTAGAAACAAGCCAACGTCGGCGAATCTGTTGTCTTGGGCCTCGTTATCTGGTTTGGCGAGCTTGAAAGTTAGACGCGGCTCGAAGCCGAGTTCCCAGCGCTTCCAGGGTCTTATGTACTCCCACCTGATCCCGGCGGCAGAGATCGGTATTGCCTTTTCTCCCTCCGGTTTGGCTATCCCTACGTCGAGGTAGGGACGGAGAAGGGAGGATTTTCCAGTGGGAAAGAGAAACTCGATCCCCGGAACGACAGTTATCGAGCGAATCTGCTCGGGCTCGAACGTCTCGATCGAAGTGAAGTTGTGAAGGCCGATCACTCCTGACAGTCTCAGCCGCAGTCCCCAAGGGTGCCTTTCCAGGGATCGTAGAGTGAGCGATATCGGGATTTGCAGGAGCGTTACTCTTTGATCGGCGACCTCGTAGGTGCCGAAGCCATAGTCGTAGTCGTAGGAGTAGTTGATGGCGTCGGCAGGATCGACGGGACTGGACGCCTGACCCCGTACCGCCGGTGGAAAGACCACCATGGCTGCCGCAATACAGAGAATCAGGCCGGGCAGGCGGCGTCGATTGTTTATGCTCTCTCCACTTTCACCGCACAGAACTTGTACTCCGGGATCTTGCCAAACGGATCGAGGGCGTCGTTGGTAAGAATGTTGGCCGACGCCTCTCGGAAGTGGAACGGCAGGAACACGTTGCCGCGGGCTACCCCCGGTTCCGCCCGCGCCTTCAGTATGATCGAACCTCTGCGTGTGCTGAGCATCACGTAATCATCCGGCGCAATCCCAAGCGCGGCCAGGTCATCCGGGTGCAACTCACAGCGCGCCTCGGGCTCGATGGCGTCCAGGGCCTTGGAGCGGCGGGTCATCGTCCCCGTATGCCAGTGTTCGAGGAGCCGGCCCGTGTTGAGGATGAAAGGGTACTCCTTATCGGGAAGCTCCGCCGCCGGCTGATACTCGACCGGCACGAACTTGCCGCGCCCGCTGGCCGTGGGGAACCCGTCTCCGAACAGCAACTGTACCCCATCGCTCGTCGCCGGATCGGGGCAGGGCCACAATTTGCCGGTGGGCTGCAGGTTCTGGTAATCGAGCCCGGCATAGCTCGGCGCCAGCCCAGTGAACTCCGCGAAGACCTCCTCGACGCTGTCATCGCCCATGGGATAGCCCATTCGGGTCGCGATTTCACAGACGAGCTCCCAGTCGAGACGTGCTTGGCCCGGCGGCTGCAACGCCGTGTGCCCAACCTGAACGCGGCGGTCGGAGTTGGTGTAAGTGCCGTCCTTCTCGAAGAAGGAAGTGGCCGGGAGGATGACGTCGGCGAACTCCGCCGTCTCGGTCAGGAAGATGTCTTGCACGCAGAGGAAGTCGAGATTGGCGAGGGCTTTGCGCACTTTGTTGACGTTGGGGTCGGACAGAAACGGGTTCTCACCCATCATGTACATCCCCTTGATCTCTCCCTTCAGCGCGCCATTGATGATCTCGACGACCGTGAGACCAGGGTTCAGATCCAACGGCACACCCCACGCTTCTTCGAACTTTCTCTGAACGCTCGGGTCGGCTACGCTCTGGTAGTCCGGGTATACCATCGGAATGAGGCCGGCGTCGGATGCGCCCTGGACATTGTTCTGGCCCCGTAACGGATGCAGCCCGGTTCCCGGCCGGCCGACATTTCCAGTGAGAAGTGCCAGCGAGATGAGGCAGCGTGCGTTGTCGGTGCCGGTCGTGTGTTGGGAAATCCCCATACCCCAGAAGATGATCGCGGCGTTGGCACGGCCGAACACTCGCGCGACCTCGCGAATGGTCTCCGCAGAGATACCGCACAGCTCTTCCACCGCCTCCGGGGTGTAGCTCTTCACTGCTTGCTGCAGCAGCTCGAAACCTTCGGTGTGTTCGCGAATGTAAGCGTGATCGACCAGGCCTTCGTCGATCATCACGTTCATCATGGCGTTATAGAGCGCCACGTCCGAGCCTGCGTGGATCTGCAGGAAAAGGTGGGCGTGTCGTGCGATACCCGTTTCCCGAGAATCGATGACGATCAGTGTCGTGCCGTTCGCGGCGGCGTCCTTGATGAACGTGGCGGCCACCGGGTGGTTGGCTGTTGTATTGCTGCCGGTGACCAACGCCACATCGGCGTTGTGCACATCGCTGAACACGTTGGTGACGGCGCCGGACCCAATGGTCTCCAGCAGGGCGGCGACAGAGGACGCGTGGCAGAGTCGTGTGCAGTGGTCGACATTGTTGGTGCCGAACGCGGCGCGCACGAGCTTCTGGAAGAGGTACGCTTCCTCGTTGCTGCACTTCGCCGAGCCGAACCCGGCCAGAGCCGACGGTCCGTGCTTCTCCTTGAGGCCCTTCAATCGTGACGCCACTAAATCGAGGGCCTCATCCCAGCTGGCCTCACGAAAGGCCGGCATTACTTCACCGTAATCGACAAGGCCTCCGGGCTTCTTTCTTCGCTCACCTTTCACATCGGAGGATAGCGGTCCTTTGGGGTAAGAGGCTTCGCGCCGGATGAGTGGAACTGTGAGCCGCTGTGGGTGCTTGGCGTAGTCGAAGCCGTAGCGGCCTTTGACGCAGAGGCGTGACTCGCTCGCCGGGCTTTCGCGCCCTTCCGCGAACACGACCGTGTTCTTCTCGGGGTCCACGTGGTAGGTGATGGCGCAACCGACCCCGCAGTAGGGACAGACGGAGTGCACCGGCTCGAGCTGCGACCGGGGCCGGATGGGCACGGTCAGAGCCTTGTGGGTCAAAGCGCCCGTGGGACAGACGGCCGCGCATTCGCCGCAGGAGACGCAGGTGCTCTCGCCCATCGGGTTGTCGAAGTCGAAGGAGATGCGCGCGGTGTAGCCTTTCCCGGTCCGACCGATCACATCGTTGTGCTGGACCTCGTCGCAGGCGCGAATGCAGCGGTCGCAGAGTATGCAGGCGGCATGGTCCACGGCGATGACGGGAGATGACGCATCCTGCCCGCGGCCGTTTCCGGCCGGCAAGTCGATCGCTGTCGTCTCGATACCGTAGTCGCGGGCGAGCCGCAGTAGCAGGTCGTCGGCGGTGTCTTGTTCGCGTGCCGATGTTTCCGGATAATCCGAGAGTAGAAGCTCCGTCAGCGTTCTGCGGCAGTTCTCGACCTTCTCGGAGTGCGTGACCACGTTCATGCCCTCGGTCGCCTCCCGCACGCACGAAGCCGCCAGCACACGCTCGCCGACATCGACGACGCACATCCGGCAGACGCCGACGGGGCGCAGGCGTGGGTCATGACAGAGGACGGGGATCTCCTTGCCGGCCTGACGGGCGGCCTCCCATATCGTCGTGCCCTGACGAACGGAGACGGGCTCCCCATCGATGATCAGAGTGACCGTCTGCATAGATTCCTGCGCAACTCTCATCGCGCGCTCCTTGCCTGAATCACCCGCCCTGCGACTTCGCAAGGTGATCGTTCATTTCGTGGCCCCAGTACTTCAACGCCGAAGCGATAGGGTTGAGCGCCACTTGCCCCAATCCGCAGATCGAGGTCTCTGCCAGCGTTTCCTCCAGCGAAGGCAACAGATCGAGCAGCGATCCGTTTCCGCGACCAGCCAGGATATCCTCTAGCATGGTCACGACCTTCTCTGTGCCCACGCGGCAGGGCACGCACTTGCCGCACGACTCGTTGCGGAAAAAGCGGGTTACGTTCGTGGCTGCCTCGATCATATCGGTTCCTTCGCCGACGACGACCAGAGCTGCAGCGCCGAATATACTGCCGGCGTCGGCGATCGACTGGAAATCGAGCTCTACGTCTGCCTTTTCCGCGGGCAGGAAGTTGGAGCTTGCTCCACCGGGCGCGAAGGCTTTCAGAGGCCGCCCGTCTTTCATCCCGCCTGCTCGGTCGATCAGTTCTTTGACGGTAGTGCCGAGGGGAATCTCAAACACGCCAGGGTTCTCCACGTGACCCGAAACGCCTATGAACTTCAGACCCGAGTGGCCTCGGACACCCTGTCGCTTCCACCAATCCGGCCCCTGTCGCAGTATCGCCGGCACGAGGGCGAGCGTCTCCACGTTGTTGATGAGGGTGGGCAGGCCTCGCAGACCAATCTGCCCTGGATAGGGCGGCTTGTTGCGCGGCTCGCCGCGCCGGTCTTCCAACGCCTCGAGCAGCGCGGTCTCTTCGCCCAAGATGTAACCACCGGGTGAGACGCACACTTCGATGTCAAAGTGATCGCCTAGGACCCCGCGCCCGCGTGCGTCGTCGAGGGCGATCTGCATGGCCCGCTTCTCAGGCTCGTATTCGTGGCGAACGTAGAGGAAACCCTGTTTGGCTCCGGTCACGAACCCCGCCAGGCACATCCCTTCGATGACGAGATGAGACAACTCCTCGAGAATCACCCGGTCCTTGAAAGCGCCGGGCTCGCTCTCGTCCGCGTTACAGATGACGTACTTGGGTGCGGCCGCCTCCTGCCGCACGATCTCCCACTTGAGGCCCGTCGGAAAGCCGGCACCGCCCATCCCTTTCAGGCCCGCCTCTTTCAGCGTCTCTATGATCTCGGCGGCCGCAGCGTCCACGTCGTCTCTTCTCTGGTAAGTCGAGTAGAGCAAGTACTTTTGGCCGCTCTCTTCGCTGTAGTCGATGCGCCAGCTGCGGGTCTGAGCTTTGCCTGCCGGCGGCAATCGTTCAGGGTTCCGCGCCAGGTCGACCAGTTCTTCGGCGCTCATCCGACCGACCGGGATCTCGTTCACCAGGGTGGCGGGAGCCAGCTCGCAGCGGCCGAGACAGGAGACTTCGTTGACGTAGACCTCGCTATCTCCGGCGAGCAGCTGCCTGACCTTCGAACAGTAGTCGCGGCCTTCCAGCAAGTGGCAAGAAATGTCTCGGCAAACGGCCACCTCGGTCTTCGGGGGCGGGACGGTTCGGAAGTGCGTGTAGAAGGAGACGAGTTCTTCGACGCGGTAAAGAGGCACGCGTCGCCGCTCGGCCAGGCTCCTCAGATCTTCCTCGCTGAGGTAGCCGCGTTCCTCCTGCAGCCGGTAGAGCTCACGGATCAGTTTCATTCGCAGGCCTCTCCTGCGTCAGGGATCAACTCGAAGGGGCTTCCGCCGCACCCGCCGTGCGGGAACCTTCGTTCGGATTCACGATAGCCACCAGTCGCTGACCTGATGTGGGTTCAGGTGGATCTTTGACTGTGAATACTGACAGCTTTCCGTCATCGCCGATCAAGAAGAGCGGGATCGCCTTACCGTAGAGATCACTGAACTTTTCGTAATCGAAGGCGTCAGTCAAATTGGTGATCTTCACCTCGGCGCCCGTATCGAATCGGGTAGTGATCTTCCAGTATGAAGCTGCGGCGTCGAAAAGGAAGCGGCCGCGGAGGTGTTTCGAAACCACAGTCTTCTCGCTAGGGGCGTAATCTGCGGGCGGCAACTGGTATACACCCCCGTGCCCGAATATCTCACTGTAATTTACCGCTGTCAGCGAGTTGACTTCATCGTTCGCCGTAACGGCCAACATGCGGCCGATACCGTCGATGTCGATGGAATCGAGAGCGGCCTCCGTCAGTGCGCTCCCGTAGTACACGGGTAGCCCGGCCAGCCGCGCCTCGGAGATGTTGCCGTAGTTGGTGTCCACCAGGCGAACCGCAAAACCCTCCGCCTTCAACTTGGAGGCGATCTCTCGGGCCCAGGGGTGCGCTCCAACGAACAACAAGCCCTGAGGATCGGTCTGAGCGACTTTCAACCAGCGGGCCACAGGTGCTGCGCTGAGACCGTAGATCGCTACGGTGGCAATGATCACCATGAACGTTATCGAAACCAGCTGATCGGCCCCAGCGTAGCCGGCCTCCAGGAGCTCGAGCGCGAAGATGGACGAGACGGCTGCGGCCACGATACCGCGGGGCGCCATCCAGGCCAGCAGCGCCCGCTCTCGCCAGTTGAATTCCGAACCGAGTGCTGAGATCCAAACAGCAACCGGACGCACCACCACTATGAGCACTGCTAGGAAAAGCAGCTCCATGATACCGATTTGCTGCAGGTCCTCGAGTTGCAGGCGAGCCGCGAGCAGGATGAACAAGCTGGAGATCAGGAGAACGCGGAGGTTTTCCTTGAACTCGAGAATATGCTTTACCTCGACCGCCTTCTGGTTGGCCAAAGCCACACCCATCAGCGTGGCCGTCAGCAATCCCGACTCCGACTGTAACAGGTTGGAGACCGCGAATGCCGCGACAACGACCATGAGTGCAAGAGGGCTCTGCAGAAACTCGGGTACCCATTGGCGATCCATCAACAGCAGTAGCAACCCGGCACCCGCTGCGGACAACCCGACGCCAATCGCGATCGTCTTGACCAAAGACAACAGGACAGCCGTAGTCGCGGCTTGCACCCCACCGGCCAGAACCGCCTCAAAGACGAGGACTGCGAGGATGGCACCGATGGGATCGATCAGGATCCCCTCCCACTTCAGGGTCGATGCGACCTGGTGAACTGGGCGAACATGGCGCAACAATGGGACGATGACCGTGGGCCCGGTCACGACGAGAATCGCGCCGAGAAGTACGGCCGGCGCCAGCGGTAGCTCAAGCAGGTAGTACGCCGCAGCTGCTGCCAACAGCCAGGTCACCAGCGCGCCGATGGTCACGAGGTTCCGTACCGTGCCTTGAATGGCCTTCAACTCTTGCAGCCGCAGGCTGGCACCACCTTCGAACAAGATGATGGCCACCGATATGGAGACGATCGGGAAGAGCAGGTCACCCAACAGCGCGTCAGGATCGAGAAAGCCGCTGATCGGACCTGCGATGAAACCGAAGATCAGCAGAACCAGGATCGAAGGGAGTTGAATACGCCAGGCCAGCCACTCGGCGGCAATGCCAAGTGTGATGATGCTGGCCAACGCGATCAGTAGACTCGTGCTCAAGGCGTCGGGCTCCTTTCGGTCAAGGAAAGCTACCCTACCGCGGTCGGCCACTCCCCGTCAAGGTGACGGCGCTCGTGCTGGTTGGGCAGCGTGCGAGGCCGGCCTCTGTCATTCTGGCAGCTGGGAGTCGGGTGGCTGGGCCCGCCCGAGAGGTGGTTGAAGCTCATAAAATGTTATATCACGGCAATTTACGAGAAGCCTGCTCTCGGTCGCGACCCGGGCACGTCCTTTGCTTTTTCCTAGTGCGGAACGGTTCGGAACGACCGTTTTGGCCGCGGCGAAGCGAGTGGCCGCAAGCAAGAATAGAGAGAAGAGAATACAGGAGGTCAGAACATGCGTAACGGATGGCTGGTACGGAGAGAGAGCCCAGTGGGGGTTCTGCATGGCGATGCGGACCGACTCTTCGACGAGGTGTTTGGCGCTTTTGTGCCGGAGTTCCGGCAGCGGTCGAAGGCTTGGGCGCCGTCGCTGGACGTGAGTGAGAACGAGGATGCGATCACGGTCAGGGCGGAGATCCCTGGCGTGAATCCGGATGATTTCGAGATCTCGATAGCCGAAGATGTGCTGACGATTTCGGGCGAGAAGAAGGAGGAGTCCGAGGAACAGAAGGGGAACGTCTACCGCTCGGAGCGTCGCTTCGGCTCGTTCTCCCGCAGCGTGCTACTGTCGGAGAATGTCGACAGGGAGAAGGTATCTGCGGAGTACGAGAATGGGGTTTTGACGGTACGCCTCGCGAAGTCCGAGAAGGCGCAGCCGAAGAAGATCCTCGTCGAGCTGAAGAAGTGACGACGAACGACGGGTACTAAAACCGCCAACAAAGAGAGCGCCGCCAGGCTTAGCGAGCCGGCGGCGCTTCTCTTTACTCTAGCTTTACTGGAGACCGACCGAGGTCAGTACCAGCGCGACGCCGGTTCGCTCGAAGCGGAATCGGCTTTTTGCAGGCTGTCGGCGGGCAAGCCCAGGCTATCGGTCGCCGCGGGCTCAGAGATTTTCGGTTCAGGCGGTTGTGCACCCGGGCGGCCGGTCGACTTCGCTACGCGTGTAATCTCGGGGTCGTTAAGGAACGGCTGGTAGCCGGGGATGGTGAGCGTAACTGTGTCCCCGGTCTCGACCAGCAGGTTGATCTCATCGATTTTCTTGGAAAAGGTTCCGAGGATTGCGCCGGCCGGTGTGTTGATCGTGAGGAGCAGGCGATTCTCTTGTTGTTGCTTGGCAGTAACGGGCCCTTGCACCGACTCTCTCTTTCCGCCGACGGCCTCGGGCAACCGCTCACCCAGGAACGGTCTTGCGACTATGGCGGCCACGATTCCCACAACGAGTCCGATCACAAATAGCAGCAGGCCACGCCCGGCTCGGGGTGACTTGGGCCGTGTCTCTATATCGATACCTGTGTCCACCATTCTCAGTATGCGCTCTTCTCGAGTAACTCGCCGCGGCTGGACGCCCACGGTCTTTGCAACGTGAGGCAGTGTCGTAATCTATGCATAGACCGGGCTTTTGCGAGAGCCACTCAACTGGACAGAGGC
>JBDHAI010000051.1:0-10866 GCA_039588155.1 Gemmatimonadota bacterium
GCGTCAGCGCCGCCGCGTGGTCTGCGGCGCTGCGTATATCTTGCAGGTCCGCTCGCTCTGAGCTGCCCTCGGGCATGTCGCTCATCACGAGCTCGGTATTACCGAGGATGACCGTTAGCAGGTTGTTGAAGTCGTGGGCGATACCGCCGGCCAAGCGACCGACGCTTTCCATCCGCTGCGACTGGGACAGGCGTGCCTCGAGCTCGCGGTGCTCGGTGACGTCGACGAAGATGCTCATGATGCCCGATACGGTTCCATCCGCTCCGAACAACGGCGCGGCGTACACGTTGACGTCGATCGGCGTGCCGTCTTGCTTCTGCAGACTCCCCTCTACGCCAATGATCGTCTCACCGTTGAGCACCTGGTCGAGAATCTGTCGATAGGCGTCCGTCTTGTCGGCCGTGATGAAGGGAGGCAGACGCCCCAGAGCTTCTTCCTCGCTCCAGCCAAAGATCGTCTCGGCAGCGTGGTTCCAGCTCAGCGTGTGCCCCTGGTGATCGAGAGACATGACCGCCACCGGGGCCGCCTCGAAGAGCGCCTGCAGTTTCTCGTTCGCCGCGCGCAAGCCCTCCTCGGCCAGCTTTCGCTGGGTGATATCCTCGAGCACACCGGTGAAATAGCGCACGATCCCGTCTTGACCGAGAACGACCCTGGCGGTATCGCGGCCCCAGATGATCGAGCCATCGTAACGCTTCAAGCGGACTTCGAAGTCCCGTACCAGAGTCTCCTTGTAGAGACGCTCCTGCCATTCGGCGCGGTCCTCCGGGTACGCGTAGAGGTCCGCGGCGTTGACGGCGAGCATGCTCTGTCGATCAGGATAGCCGAACATCCGCACCAGGGCCGGGTTGGCGTCGATCACCTCGCCGTCCGGCGTGGCGCGATAGAGGCCGACAGGAACCCCGTCGAACAGCTTGCGATAGCGGACCTCCGCGTCCTCGACGGCCTGCCGCCGCCAGGCATCCTCCAGGGCCGCGCGCTGATCGGCGGGAAGACTGGCGAAGTCGTCGGGTAGCTCGGCATCGACGTTGGGCGTCTCACAGACGACGCAGTTGCCTCCCTTGCCGTTCGCTTTGGCGAGGGCGTTGTGCGCGGCATCGATGAGCTCTTGGGATTCGCGCATCCAGAGCTCGTACGCCGCCACGCCCACGCTGACCGACAGGTGCTCCCCGCTGGCAAGCTGCAGGCCGGCGATCGCCTCCCGGGTCCGCTCGGCAAAAACCCAGGCGCCGTCGACCTTCTCGCCCGAGAGTATCGCCATGAATGACGCGCCCAGGTAGCGGCCGCCGATGTTCATCAGGCGCATCTGGTGGTCGAGCGTCGCGGCGATCCGTTTCAGCGCCGCATCGCCCTCCGCGTCCCCGTAGTTCTCGTTGTACTCCGCGAAGCCATCGATCTCGAACAGCACAACGCTCAGCGGCCGGCCCCTGCTTGCCGCCGCGAACTCCTTCTCCAACATGAATCCCAGCAGCCGCCGGTTGGGAAGCCCGGTGAGGCTGTCGGTATACGCCAGGACCAGTGCGTCGCTCCGTTCTCTCTGCAACAGCTCCGACAGCACGGCCAGGCCGAGCCCGACCGCCAGCACAACCAGAGCGATCCAGAAGAGGAAGAGCCAGTCGACGGAAGCCGAAAACACGTGCTCGGCCACGAGCTCGAGCACGAGGATCATGAGAGTACCGATCGCCAGCGCGCGGGTCGTCGCCTTCCAGCCGCGATAGTAGGCAAACAGAAACGCGGGGATGAGGATCAGCAGCCACGAGAGCGAATCGTAGCCGTCGAGGATGTTGGGACTGGTGAAGGCGCCAAAGATGGCGACCGCGAGCGAGAAGATGCTGAGCACAACGGCTCGCAGTGGGATGATCTTGTGCGCGCCCGGCAGCTCGCCCGGTACAACCTGTGGAGAGACGAGGCGTTCCGTTGGTTTGGCGGTTTTCGCACTGGTCCCGCTGTCGTGACCCGTCATCGGTCATCCCGTGGAGATGAGGTTGGGCTGCGAGAGGGCCGCGCTGCCAGGCGCGAGGAAGGAGGGCTAGGTGCCCTGACGGTGTGCGTGCAGTGAGCTGACAGTCGTACCGCTCAATACAAAAATGGCACAAAAGGGCGAAATTTGCAAGGTTTTGTGGGACAATAAGTTAGCCTGGTTAATAGGTTCTAGCGCGCACGGCGACCCGCGGCGCTCATAGCGGTAGCTGTTGGCCGATGCCCAGGTCCCGCGCCCGGCCCTGAATCAGCATCGCCGTGGCTATGTCCTCGAGAGCGAGCCCGAGGTTGACGCAGATCGCGCGCTCGTCCTCACCCTCGCGCCCCGGCTTGCGGCCGCAGACGATTTCGCCGAGATCGGCGTATGGCTCGGGGGTCTGTTGGAAGAAGCCAGTGGTTCGGTAGTAAGCCAGCTGCGCCTTGTCATCGGTGGCGAACTTGTCGGCCTGCTGCAGAGCGGCACCCTGCCAATAGGAGTCGAAATCGAGCGCGCAGCCGAAGCACCCTGTAGATAGCCAATCCGCCGGGATCGTAGGTCTGGGGTCTTTGAGGATGGGGCCGCTGGTCACGACGAGGTCGAGGCCGTGCACGGCTTCTTTCGGGTCGCCGACGACCTCGACGTCGATGGCGAACCGCTCGCTCATCTCGGCGGCATACGTCTCGGCAACGTCGCGTGCGATGTCGTACGCCCTGCCGCTTTTCAGATCGAAGACGCAGGCCAGTGCTTCCAGGTTGGTGCGACCCTGGACACCGCAGGCCACGATTCCCACGCTGGAGCTGTCGCGCCTGGCCAGATATTTGGCCGCTACCGCTGTCGCCGCGCCCGTGCGCATCGCCGTGATCCACGTGGCATCCATCACGCAGGTCGGGATGCCGGTCTCGGGGTCGTTGAGCACCAGCAGGCCCGAGATGTACGGCAGACCCCGGTCACGATTCGCCGGATACCCCGAGACCCACTTCATCCCCGCGGCGCCGCTGCTGGGCAGATAGGCGGGCATGGCGTGTATGAAGGCGTCTTTGCGAGGGTGGATGCCGGGCTTCGGCGGCATCTCGACCTCGCCCTTCCCCTTCTCGAGGAACATCCTCTCCAGGGCGTCGATGATGTCGGCCATGGGGAGCGCGACTTTCTCGACATCGGCGCGGGAGAGGTAAAGGAGCGTGTGGGTGGCTGACAGCGGTTCAGTCGACATCGAACCACGCGTCGAGCTCCGCCGCTCCCCACGGCTCGCCGTGCTTCGGTTCGTACTCGTTCTTGGCGGCCGAATAATTGTACTCTTTCAGCCAGTGCCCGTGATTGCGGGCGATCTTGTCGATCGCGTCGATGATGTAGGCGAGCTCGTCGTCGGTGGTGGTGGGATGAATCGACATGCGGACCCAGCCGGGCTTTTCCGAGAGGTCGCCGTGGTCGATCATGTCGGTGATGTGCTTCGACTGCGCAGGATCGACATGGAGCAAGTAATGGCCGTAGGTACCGGCGCAAGAGCAACCGCCGCGAGTCTGGATCCCGAACCGGTCGTTCAGCAGTTTGACGATGAGGTTGTAGTGAACGTCCTCGACATAGAAGGAGATAATGCCCAAGCGATCCTGGATATGGTCGGCGAGGATTCGCAGCTTCGGGACCTTGCGCAGCCCATCGAAGGCCAGCCGAACCAACTCGCTCTCCCGCTCCAGCATCTTCTCGACGCCCATGCGCGCCTTGAGTTGTACGCAGAGCGCCGACTTGACGGCCTGCAAGTAGCCCGGCGTTCCGCCGTCCTCACGCTCCTCGATGCTGTACACGTATTTGCGGCCACCCCAGGGATTCGTCCAATCCACCGTACCGCCGCCCGGTTGGTCAGGGACCTCGCGGCGGTAGAGGTGCTTATCGAAGATCAGCACGCCCGAGGACCCGGGGCCGCCCAGGAATTTGTGGGGAGAGAAGAAGATGGCATCGAGCCTCTCGAGCGGATCGGCAGGATGCATGTCGATATCAATGTACGGGGCGTCTGCCGCACAGTCGACAAAGCAGACGCCACCATTCTCGTGCATGATCTTGGCCATCTCGTGATACGGGAGCCTGATACCGGTGACATTCGAGCATGAGGCGAAGGCGCCGATTTTCAGCTTGCGGTCGCTATAATCGTCCAACAGGCTTCTCAGACTGTCGAGATCGACCAGCCCCCGCTCGTCCGGTGCGATGCACACGACGTCCGCGATGGTCTCGAGCCAGGTCGTGTGGTTGGAGTGGTGCTCCATGTGGGTGACGAACACGACCGGTCGATACTTCGGCGGCAAGCTCATGAAGGAAACGAGTTGCTCTGGGACTTTCAGGCCGAGGATACGCTGGAACTTGTTGATCGCCGCGGTCATTCCGAAGCCCGGAGTCAGAATCACGTCATCGGCAGACGCGTTGACGTGTCGCTTGAGCAAGTCGTGCGCTTTGCGGTACGCATGTGTCATTCGCGTGCCGGTGACGCTCGTCTCCGTGTGCGTATTCCCCACGAAGGGACCCAACTCGAGCGCCAGCCGCTTCTCGATGGGAGCGTAGAGCCGGCCGCTCGCCGTCCAGTCCGCGTAGACGATTCGCTGCTCGCCGTACGGAGTCGCGAACGTCTGGTCGATGCCGACGATGTTCCGCCGAAAGGGCTCGAAGTAGTCGTGGGTCGCGGCCATGCTACTCTACTTTAAATTAGACACTTAAACCTATACACTACAGTCACTTAGACAGATGAGATCTCAGCACGTGCGCCGGGCTTGTCCTATATTACCATTATATACTATCGCCCGCCCAGGGGCTGCGCCTCTCCTGTCTCGCGCGGCCGGCTCGAAACCCAGCTGGTGGCGGCGCCGTAGGTTTGGACAGATCACGTCGACTCGTGCCCGGCTTTTCTACGCGAACTCGAAGCCCGAGGTCCACCGATGACGTACGTTCCTACCCCGATTCACGAGACGCGCGCATCGCCGCAGGCGCAAGAGTTGGCTCACAGGATCGAGCACGCGATCCGCGAATACCGACAAAGCCATCCCGGAATGGGAGAGACCGAGGTATACCAGGCCGTGCGACTGGCGGCGGCGCGAACAGGCACGGGTGCCGGGCACGTTCAGGCCATGCGAGCGGCTTTGATCGGCCTGACGGTGTTGCTTCTGCTCGGGAGCCTTCTGCTCTGGCGGATGGCCTGATCGGGCTACCCGGTCCAGGCCGCCGCCCCCAGCTCCGTATAACCGACTTCCGCTCTTGCGGGCCGACCCGAGTCGGGACCAGACTCCAGAATCTTCGTTTTCTTGAACGACGCACCTGTGCATCAGAGGTCGACCAGCATGGAAGCAATGTTGGACACCATCGTGTTGGGGAATTCCGTCTCCCAATGGCTCGAGGCCATCGCCCTCGGCCTCGGGATCTACCTCTTCTTGACCGTCGTGGTCAGGTGGCTGCCGCGCCGCCTCGGGCGGCTGTTCGAGCGGCTACCTGAGAAGCTCGAGCGAAAGCTGGCGACGACAACGGCCCAACAGTTCGTCGGACTTATCGAGCGAACACAGGCCTACTTTCGGGCCGCGGCGGCGGTGTACGGCGGAAGCGTGCTGCTCTCCCTTCCCGAAGGGGTCCGTGCCGTGCTCCGGGACCTGTTCATTCTCGCGGTGATGGCACAGATCGCTGTCTGGCTGAGCTACCTGGTGGAGACGGCGATCAAGAACTACGTCAGCAAGCGCCGCGATCGGTTCGACGCGGGCGACATTACCGAGATCCGCTGGGTCACGAGAATCGCCAAGATCGCCGTCTGGATTGTCGCCGTTCTGGTCGCCCTCGACAACATCGGGGTCGATGTGACGGCGCTGGCCGCCGGTCTCGGAATCGGAGGCATCGCCGTCGCCCTCGCGGCCCAGAGCATACTGGGAGACCTCTTCTCTTCCCTCTCAATCGTTATCGATAAGCCGTTCGTGATCGGCGACTTCATCATCGTCGGCGACAAGATGGGCGCCGTCGAGTCTATCGGACTCAAGACGACTCGCGTCCGCAGCCTCACCGGCGAACTCCTCGTATTCAGCAACTCCGACCTACTGGGTAGCCGCATCCACAACTACGGAGGAATGAAGGAGAGACGTGTAGCCTTCAGCTTCGGTGTCGTCTATCAGGTACCAGCCGAGCAACTCGAGGCCATCCCGGGCTGGGTCAGGGACATCGTGGAGAGCCAGAAACCCGTGCGCTTCGATCGCGCTCATTTCAAGGCGTATGGCGACTCGGCTCTGGTCTTCGAGGTCGTTTACTACGTGCTCAGCAGTGATTACGCGCTTTACATGGACATCCAGCAGGCCATCAATCTCGAGCTCAACCGGCTTTTCGAGGAGCGCGGTATCGAATTCGCCTACCCGACCCAGACGATCTACGTCGCCGGGGACGGCGTCGAGGCGGCGTCGACGACGGCCTGATCCGGGGGGACTGGCCGGCCAAGCTCTCAGCCTGCGGTGAGACCCACTCTTTCCACGAGCTCGGCGTCGAGTCCCGCCCCGGTGATCAGCTCGCGTAGCGGCTCCGCCTCCTCCGGTGAGCGGTATCCGCCAGCATAGACATGGTGGGCGCGCGCCTGGCCCGCCGCCAGCGGCGGCGCGGGCACGATGTAGGCCGGGATGCCCAGCCCCTCCAGTGTCTCCACGCTCGCCTGGGCATCGCTGACGGCGGGGTAGGTTCCAAACAGAAACGCGAGCCGCGCCGGCCTCACATCCCACGAGCTCGCCTCGCCCTTCAGACCCTGAGTCACCAGCGCGCGATTCAGCTCGGCGGCCTCCGCTTCCGTCTCCACCATCCCGGCGAGCACACGGTACCAGAGGGCGCCGCGTACGGGTGTCGGCGCGACATAGACGGGAAGATCGGACCGGGCGATGCGTTCCTGGTGGTCAAGGGCATCCTGGAGCGAGGGGTAGGACGCGATGGCCACCGAGTAGGCCAGCGAGGTCTGGGTCACGGTGGCCGCTGGCGCCGGCCCAGCTTCGATCTCCTCCTCGGTCGGGGCCGCGGGCTGCACCGCGGGCGGTTCGGCTTCGCGCGGGATTTGAGCGGACTCCTGACCCGTCGCCGCCTCCAGCGATTCGTCACCCGCCGGGGCCTGCTGGTCGACGTCCTCGACGAGGCCGAGCTCCTGGACGAAGAAACCGTCCTGCCAAGCCCTCCAGAGGGTGAAAGCCAGCACCACGACGGCCACACCCGCGAACAGCGGCCCAATCACGCGTCTCCGGCGCGAACGGCCTTTAGCGGTCTCGCCCGGAGTGATGATGGACGGCGAGCTGGCGCCGATCTCCGCCGCCGCTCCAGCAGCGGAATCGCCAAGGAAGTAGTCGGCCTCGAACTCCGGCGTCGGCGGAGGCTGCCACTCGGCGGCTGCCGCCGCGAACTCGGCGTCGGACTCGGGCTCGGCATCCACGGGGGCTACGGACTCCGCCGTGACTTCGGGCTTCGGGAAAACGAACTGTGGCGGCGGCCGCTGTCCCTTCAACGATTCTGCGTCGGTCTCCGGCTCCGGCTCCAGCGTGACCTCTTCGGCCAGCCGCTCGGCAACGGGCGCGGCGATTTCGACATGCGGCGCTTCAGCTTCGTCTTCCGTGTCTTCGGCCTCGGGCTCTGGAGCCACTCCTTCGGCCTCGGGCTCTACAACGTCCGGCTCCGGAATCCTTGGCAGCATACGATACTCGGAGAGCCGCTGGACGCCTTCAGGCAGCTCGACGTCACCACCTGCGGCGTTGACCACGACGCACGACTCGAAGCCCGCGATGGGGCCTGCCTCGAGCCAGTGCCTGACGGAGACGCAGGGCAACAAGTAAGCGTTGGCGTCGGCGAGACGCGAGGAGACTTTCGACCATCCGGCATGCTCGTAGAGGACATCGCGGGGCGGCGGCGCCGTTCCTACGGGCAGGAAGAAGAACGTCTCCGACTCGGGGCGGCGCGCTACGGTGGAGAAGGCAGCGCCGCGGAAGAGCACATCGACGATGCCTTGCCCACCCGACATGCCCAGGGTCGACGAGATGGACTCCTCGCCGGGCAACAGGTCGACCAGCACGACCTTCGGCTGCTGACTGGCAAGCTCGCGGACGAGCCGCAGGACCTCGGCGATCGCCCAGTGTCGCTGTTCGGAGGTCTCAGCGGCGACCACGAGAGCCGTGGCATGGGGCCAGCTGAATGTCGACTCTTCGTTCACGCTTATCCCCGCAGGCGTGCGGCCGCGGGCGCCACCGACGCGCGCGTGAACGCGGGTGACACCGCCCGACCGCCGTATTATTTGGAGGCCTACATCCTCTCGATGATGGCCTCACCAAATCCGGAGCACGAAAGCTCGCTCACGTCCTGGCGACCCTCGCGGTGCATCAGGCGCGCCAGATCGTAAGTCACGTGCCCGTCGCGGATGGCCTGTTCCATGCCGCCGATGATCAGATCGGCCGCTTCATTCCAACCCATGTGATTCAGCATCATCACCGCCGATAAGATCAGCGAGCCCGGGTTCACCTTGTCTTGCCCGGTGTACTTCGGTGCGGTGCCGTGGGTCGCCTCGAACAGCGCCACCTCGTCCGACATGTTCGCGCCGGGCCCCAGCCCGAGGCCGCCGACGAGCGCGATCGCCGCATCCGACAGGTAGTCGCCGTTCAAGTTCGGCAAGGCGAACACGCTGTACTCGTCGGGCCGGGTCTGGATCTGCTGGAAGATGGAATCGGCAATCCGGTCCTTCACCAGGATCTTGCCGCTTGGCATCTTGCCGTCCAGCTCGTCCCAGAGCTTTTTTTCGCTGATCGTGGCATCGCCGAATTCCTTCTCCGCCAGCTCGTAGCCCCATTTGGCGAACGAGCCTTCGGTGAACTTCATGATGTTGCCCTTGTGGACCAGAGTTACCGAAGGAAGGTTTTGGGCGACGGCCCACTGCAGCGCCTTGCGGACGATGCGCTCGGTGCCGTACACCGAGATCGGCTTGATGCCTATGCCCGAATCCTCACGGATCTGGCGGCCGGTCTTGTCCTTGATCAGACCGATGATGGCCATGGCCATCTCGCTGCCGTTCTCGTAGTCGTAGCCGGCGTAGACGTCCTCCGTGTTCTCACGGAAGAGGACGAAGTTCACCTTGTCCGCGTACTTGTTGGGGGCCGGCACGCCCTCGAAGTAGCGCACGGGACGCACGCAAGCGAAGAGGTCGAGGTGCTGGCGGAAACGCACGTTGATCGAGCGAAAACGCTCGGTCACGCCGTCGTCTTTCCCGCACTTGTCGCACGTGCCCGGGTGGTACTGCTGGTGCGCGCAGTGCAGACAGACGTGCGTCTCCTCGCCGATCGGTGTCGTGAAGGGCCCTTTGATCGCGATCCGCAGGTAACCGATCGCCTTCACCGTCTCCTCCGGGAACTCGCTCCCGTAATGGTGCAGGCCCTCCAGGCCGGCGTAGAGCGGGCACCAAGAGATGCCCCGCTTGCCGCCGTAGGCCTTGTCCACCGCTGAATCCACCACATTCCGCATCGCCGGCGAGATGTCGAGGCCGATACCGTCGCCGCGGAGCAACCCGATGATCGGGTGGTCTCCGATAATCAGCTTTCCATCTCTGTATTCTATGAGGTCGCCCTCGGGGATCTTGACCTTCTTGAAATCCATCGTTCCCGTCCTAGGGTGGAAGTCCCCGGCTGGGGCAGGATCGCGCCGGATTAATAAGGGAACAGATGGCTCGAAACAAGACACACTTCGGCGCCTGGGCCTGCCCAATCCACACGATTGCCGCGCCCACGCCGATAACGCATCTTGTTATTCGTGATGGCCCCGACCTCGTGAGGTCAGCCCATGCTCTGGCTCCTGCTGATTCCCATCGTTCCTCTGCTGCTGCTCGCCACGCTCTGGCTGATCGGCGAACGCGGCCACCTGATGCTGCCCTCGACTCGAGCCGCGTTGGGCCTGGGTAAGCCTCGCTCTGCGGATCGAAACCGCCGCCGGAGTCGCGCCGCGGCCAACGGCCGCGGCCGAGAGATCATCAACGCCCTTCACAGCTACGTCTACATCCGCTGGCCCTACCAGTACATCGACATAGCCGTCAACAAGCTGCTTCCACATATGACGCCCGAGTTCAAGCGCTGGTGGGCCGATCACTACCACGGAAAAATCCTGACCACGGAGCTGGCCCGCCGGATCATCACCCTCGACCACGAGATCAAGCGCACCGACCTCGAGCGGATCATCCCCTACCCCACCGCCCGCGACATCGTGCTCAAAGGCCCGCCCAACGTCGTTCTGCTCGATTGCCCCTGTCGCGCGGCGCGCGAGAACCCCTGCCAGCCCATCGACGTCTGCATGATCGTGGGCAGCGGCGCGTTCACCCTGGAGCACCACCCGCACCGCTCGCGCCGTGTCAGCCAAGACGAGGCGCTGGAGATACTCGAGGCGGAGCACCAGCGGGGACACGTGCACACCGCCTACTTCAAGGACGCCTGCGACAACCGCTTTTACGCCATCTGCAACTGCTGCGCCTGCTGCTGCGGCGGCTTGAACGCGATGGTGAAGCACGCGGTGCCGATGGTCGCGTCCTCCGGGTACGTGGCCGAGGTCGACGAAGAAGCGTGCATCGGCTGCGGTGACTGCGAGACGGCCTGCCCGTTCGAGGCGATCGCGTTGGCACCCACCGCGATCGTGAATTGGGAGAAGTGCATGGGCTGCGGCGTCTGCGAGGGGCAGTGCGAGATGGAGGCCATGACCCTGGTTATCGACGAGCGGAAGGGCTTCCCGCTGGACGTGAGTGCGATCGGCCAGGAATGCCCGCTGGTTGAGCTGACCCACTGAGCCCTGCCCCTTGCACAGCTGAGCGATGCCTGTAGCTGCGCCAGTCTCTATACGTTAAGAAGTACATCTTAACCGTTTGTGTTTCCTGGGCTCCTCTTGCTCTGGAGGCGCGCACCTCAGCC
>JBDHAI010000052.1:0-14914 GCA_039588155.1 Gemmatimonadota bacterium
GACTTTCTCGTCGTTCCTTACAGCCATACCTACGTAATGATGCGGGAGGACGTCATCTATCAGGTGGCGCATTTCCTCGAGCATGGTGAGTTCGACCGAGACTCGGCCCGGGCAGCCTACGGGGAACCGGTCTCCGAGAGCACTCCCGAGTAGGAGCGCCGACCGACCTCAGACCATGAGACACAGCGAGGGGATCGATGTCTGCGACCATGCTGGCGGCGGCGATCACGTTAGGCTGGTCACTCGTGGCCTGTGACGTGTCGTCCAGGCAGCAAGATGTCCGCATAGTGCCACTCCCCGAGCCGAGTCTCGAAGGTGAAGTCGCGCTCGAGGTGGCGTTGAACGAGCGCCGGTCGATTCGCGAATACCGCCGAGAGCCGCTGACGCTCGTCGAGCTGTCGCAGCTGCTCTGGGCGGCGCAAGGCGTCACGGGAGACGGTTGGCGAACGGCTCCGTCAGCCGGCGCTCTCTATCCCATCGAGCTCTACGTCGTGGCCGGCAGGGTCGATGGCCTGGCGGCGGGATTGTATCGCTACCGGATCGGCGATCACGATCTCGTCGAAGTCGGCCCCGTCGACATGCAGGCGGAGCTCGCGGCCGCGGCCTTAGGACAGGATGCTCTGGAGGATGCCGCGGTGGTCCTCGTGATCGCAGGTGTGATCGATCGTACGGCCGTGAAGTACGGGGAGCGGGCGCCCCGCTACGTGCACATGGAGGTGGGGGCCGTGGCCGAGAACGTCTATCTGCAGGTCGCGGCGCTGGGTTTGGGCACGGTGTTCATCGGGGCCTTCAACGACGCGCGAGTGAGGCAGGTTTTGGGTTTGCCCGACCGGGAGAGTCCCTTCGCGTTGCTCCCGGTCGGTAGGCCGAGGTGACGGCGCCGCTGAGGACCTCCTAGTCCTCGGATGTCGTGGTGGGTAGGGGCGGCTTCTGGTCCACGGGTATGGGTGAGACGTAAGACCTCCCCTCGGTCTTCTCCAGAAAGTACTCCCGCGCTTTAGCCATCAACTCGGGATCCGTCAGCATGTCGACGCCGGTGAGGGCAAGGACTTTCGCGGCGATCTCGGCGGATCTAACGGCGCCCTCCGTTCCGTGGGACGCCGCGGTGGCCCAGCTGTGCCAGGGGACACCGGCGGCGGCGGAGGTGACACGGACGCTGACGGTCGGCGCGATGTAGGAGACCTCGGCGACGTCGGTAGAGCCGCCGCTCACCGGTTCGGGCTCGTCAGCCAATGGCTTGATCTCGGTGTTGAGCCCCTTCTCCTCCAGGCCAAGCGATTGCTGGAGCTCGCGAGCGAACGTTTGGTACTGTTCGCTGAACTGCGGTGCGCCGACGAGCTCGAGGTTGGCCTGCATGGCGACCTGGAGTGGCCGGTTGAGGTTCATCTCGTGCACGCCGGTGATGAGTGTCACTTTGTGATCCGTCCGTGTGGCCGCCGCCGCGCCCTCGGCGATCTTCAGAATCCAGTTGTAGTATTCCTCGACCTTCTCGCGGTTCTCCTCGCGCACGTAGTACCACACCTTCGCGTACTCGGGCACGACATTCGGCGCGTCGCCGCCCGACGGGATGACGTAGTGGATGCGTGCGGTGGGCCGTATGTGCTCGCGCATCAGGTTGACGCCGTAGTTCATCATCTCCACCGCATCGAGCGAACTGCGCCCGTTCCACGGGTCGGCCGAACCGTGAGCCGCCTGCCCGAAGAACTCGACCGTGAAGTTATTCAGCGCCCGGCCGGGTTGGTTGCGGACGCCTGTTTCGAGGCCCGGATGCCAGTCGAGTACCGCGTCGAGGTCGTCGAACACGCCCGCTTTGGCCATGTACACTTTGCCGACAACGGTCTCCTCGGCGGGGGTGCCATAGAGCTTCACCGTTCCCCGGATGCCGTGCTGCTGCATCGTGCGCTTCAGTACGATGGCGGCACCCACGGAGCCCGCGCCGAACAGGTTGTGGCCGCAACCCTGCCCGCTGGTCACGCCGTCCTCGCGACCGGCTCGATGCGGGACCGCGGCGTTCCCCACACCGGGTAACGCGTCAAACTCGGCCAGCACGCCGATAACAGGAGTCCCGCTGCCCCAGCTGGCGACGAAGGCGGTCGGCATGTCGGCGACGCCGCGCTCCAGGCTGAAGCCTTCTTCCTCGAGCACACCCTCGAGGAACTCGGCCGATTGCGCCTCCATGAGAGCGGTCTCGGAAAAGTCCCAAAGCTTCATCGCCATGAGGTGAATCTCGGAGGATAGCCGGTCCACCTCATCGAGAACTGTCTCTTTCTCGGGCGATAGCTCCTGCGCGGAGAGCGCGGTACCGCCCAAGAGCGCACATGCAACGGCGAGCAAAAGGCGGCGTGTCAGGCGTGAAGCCATGCAAAACCTCCATCTGAGATCGGGCATCCCGTCGGTGAACGCTCGGAAAGTGGGCCGGACGAGCTCCTGCGGCAAGCGAGAGGGCCCCCGTGACGCCACCCAGGGCTTGCACAACGCGGCCTATGCAGCAAACGTGTCGCCACACGGGAACGAAACTGCCTGTGAAGGAGAGGGATACGCTATGTCATTCCACCGACGAGTCTGGGGATGGGTTGCCGTACTGACGGTGGCGGCGTCCGCCGTGTCTGAGCGCCCTGTGATGGCACAGACGGCGGCGAGGCCCGTCACGCGACTCACCCGGGCCGAGGCGAGCGAGTTCAGGGAAACGAGTTCCTACGCGGACGTGATGGACTTCGTCGCGGGCGTGGTGACCGCCTCGCCGAGGCTCCACCTGACGAGACTCGGCTATACGATGGAAGGCAGGACACTTCCGGTCATCGTTGTCGGCGATATCGAGGACGCGAGCCCGGAAGCGGTGCTGGCGACGGGAAAGGTGCGCCTGTTCGTGCAGGCCAACATCCATGCCGGCGAAGTCTGCGGCAAAGAGGCGCTGCAGATGCTGCTGCGTTCACTCGCCAACGGCGAGCATGGGGAATGGCTGGATTCGCTGGTCTTGCTGGTTGCGCCGATCTATAACGCTGACGGCAACGAGCGGGTCAAGCTGACGAATCGTCGTTATCAGCATGGCCCAATCGCGGGGATGGGGCAAAGGACAAACGCAGAAGGCTTGGACCTCAACCGCGACAACATGAAGCTCGAGTCGCCGGAGGCACGCTCGCTGGTGTCGTTCTGGCAGAGGTACGATCCGCATATCATCATGGACCTGCATACGACGAACGGCACGCGCCACGCATATCACGTGACCTACGCGCCGCCGCTCCACCCCAACACCGATCGTGGAATCGTCGAGTTGACGCGAGGCGATCTGCTTCCGCAGGTGACTAGCGCGATCAAAGCAAAGTACGATTGGGACTACTACTATTATGGCAACCTCCCGTGGCCGGGGATGGAGGCCGAGCGTGGTTGGTACACTTTTGGCCACGAGCCGCGCTATCTGACCAACTACGTCGGACTGCGCAACCGTATCGGAATCCTCAGCGAAGCCTACTCGTACGCGACGTTCAAGGAGAGGATCGTGGCGTCACTCCGCTTCGTCGAGGAGATCGCGAATTACGCCCACGCCAGCGCAACGAAGATCAAGAACGCTACCGCGCGGGCCGATGCGGCGGAAATCGTCGGCCAAGAACTGGCACTGCGGGCGACCATCGAGCGCGGAGATTCTGTAGAGATCTTGATGGGCGAGGTGGTGGAGGAGCGGAACCCGTACTCGGGCGCGCCGATGCGGCGGCGGCTCGACGTGCGAAGACCGGAAACCTTGCCGGAGTTCGGCACCTTCGAGCCTAGCGAGGCCGAGCGAGTCCCTGCGCTGTACCTGATACCTGCGGCACTGGAAAGTGTGGTCCACAAACTGCTGGACCACGGAATCGACTGGACAGAGCTCGAAGCATCGCGCAGGCTGACGGTGGAACGCTTCGTCATCGATTCGACAAACGTTTCGCCGCGGGAGTATCAGGGTCACCAACAGCGAACTGTCTTCGGTTCGTACGAGGAAGCGGAGATTGACGTTCCTTCGGGGACCGTGGTCGTTCAGATGAGCCAGCCGCTGGGGCGCCTCGCCTTTTCGCTGCTCGAGCCTCGGTCCGACGACGGACTGCTGAACTGGAATATCTTCGACGACGTGCTGGAGGGGGCGGAGTACTATCCGGTCATGCGAGCCTTCGAGCGCCAATAGGAGCAAGGACATGTCAACGTGGCTGAAGCGGGTTACTAGCCATTGAACCTCTATCGCGTGCTGGCGGATGTAGTCGTCGGTCTACACCTGGCGTTCGTGCTGTTCGCGGTGCTGGGAGGTCTGCTCGTGATCCGTTGGAAGCGCGTGGTCTGGCTGCACATACCGGCGGTCGTTTGGGCTGCGCTCATCGAGTTTGCCGGCTGGATATGCCCGCTGACCCCACTCGAGAACCGCTTCCGCGCACTTGGCGGAGGAAGCGGCTACGCCGGTGGGTTCGTCGACCACTACATTCTCCCGGTGCTTTACCCGAGTGGCTTGACGCGACAGGTGCAGTTTGCGCTGGGTGCCTTTGTTGTCTTGATCAACCTGGCGATCTACGGGTATCTGTTAAGGGGTCGAGCCACGACGCGGTCCCAAGAGAGGACGGGCAACGGCGATGCTTCAGAATGAAGAGTTGGAGCTTGACCAGACGGTGCGACTTCACGTGTACGGCCATTTCCTCACAGAAGAGGAGCCACCGACGTTGCGGCAGATCGCCTCGGCGCTGGAAGTCTCCTCCGATTTGATTGCTCAAGCCCTGGAACGTCTCGCTCGCGCGCGCTCTCTCGTCCTGCGGCCAGGAACCACCGAGATCCTGATGGCCATGCCGCTGTCGGCGGACCCAACTCCTTTCGAGGTAAGCGCCGGCGGCCACACCTGGTGGGCCAATTGTGCGTGGGATGCCCTGGGTGTTCCTGCGATGCTCAACTGCGATGCCCGGATATCGGCTCCCTGCGCCGATTGTGGCGAACCCCTCGCCGTACGCGTCGTGAACGGAGAGGTGCAAGGGCAGGGTGAGCTCATTCACTTCACCGTGCCGGCGGCGCACTGGTGGGACGATATAACGTACACTTGAAGTACTATCCTGCTCTTCCGGTCGGAGGAGCATATCGAGCGGTGGTGCGAGGAGCGTCAGGTGGCCCAGGGCGCGACGCTGAGCCTCGAGCAGGGCTGGGAGCTGGCCAAACTCTGGTACAAGGACCGCCTGCGTGGCGATTGGCAGCGTCCGAACCTGGAGGAGGCTCAGATTCTGCTGGCGAGCCTGGGTCTGAGCGGTCGGTTCTGGGACTTGGCTGGAGGAAGTTAGCGAGCGGAGCTAGAGTCCGAGCCAGTAATTCACCTTGACAATGAACACGTTCTCCGGCTCGATCGAGGTGAGCGCATCGAAATCGCGCCCTAGGTCGAAGGTGCCGGTGTTGACCCGATCGCGCCGATTCTGCTGCCAGACGAAGAAGACCGTCGAGCCTGGGCGGTACTCCCAACGCAGGACGGCATTCAGTCTGAGCGACTGAATGTTGAAGCGTCTATCATCGAAGTCGATATCCGTTTGACCGTCGCCGTCCCAGTCGATGTAGCGCGTATCGTCGTCGTCGACGCAGGTGCGACCGCCGGCGCAGGCGATGTTGTCGCCAGCCTCGACGGCGATACCTTCCTCGAACACATCGAAGTCGAAGGACTCGGACGCCGCCAGTTGCTTGTAAGTGAGATAGTCTCCGGCTGAGATCAGCGGCTGTGCGAAGAACTGGAGCGTGAGTTTGTTGTTGAAGGCTACGTTCAAGCGCGTCTCTACAGAGAACTGATTACGCTTGAGGTCGGAGAAAAAGTAGCGCGCACCGTACGTGGGCTCGTAGCCGACGTTGTCGGCTGCTGTAACGTACTGGGCGGGGTCGACCTCGGTGGCGTACTGGGGCTGGAGTCTAATCTCGAGACTCGGCGTCGGTCGGAAGCCAATGTCCAGGCCCGTCTCCCAGCGGTGTCCTCCCCGATGACTCTTTGCGTACTCGACTCGCGGTCCGAGGAACAACAACTTGCGGCGGTCGGTTTCCAGCCCGAACTCGAGTTGAGTTTCGGCGGGTTTGATCATCAGCGGACCGCCACGGGTGAGGTTGTCACTCAGGAGCTCGGGTTCGTAGCGCGCGTTGGCCTCGATCTCCCAGTAGTTGAGGAACTCGAAGTCGGTGCGAAGTGTGAACGACCCCGCCTTGTGGGCGCGCTGCCACGAGGCGAGTGAGAAGGCGTCATCCAGCGCTTCGTGACGCCAGTTCTGGAATGTGAAGAAGGTCAGGCGGTAGCTGCGAAATAGCGGACCGGGCGAGATTTCCTGATAGGAAAGACGAGCGCCGGCATCCAGGCGCTCGCTGGCCACTAGGAAGCCGGCGTCGTTGATCTCGAACCCGGGAGTGATCTGGCCCAGCCAGACCGCGCCCGTCCAGTGCCTGGCGCTGCGCCGTTCGAATTGGAGTCGCCAGTCGATGCCGCTCAAGGATGTCGCGGTGGAATCTACCGAGAGACGCGTCGCGTCGGGTCTTTGGAAGAAATGATTGCTCGATTCCTGGATTTCGATGAGCGCGGTGTTTGAGCCCTTGATATACGAGCCGGCGGCGAATCCGAACAGCACCCAGTCTCTCGAGTTCGCGCCGCCGAAGTTGTGCTCGAAGTCGAAGCCGAGGCCGTACGCGTTATCGGTCAGGAAGTCGAAGCTGCTATCGCTCGGCAGGTTCCGGTGCATCCCGGTGACGATGCCGCCAAATTGAGTCGCTCCCTGACGTAGGTCTTGCTGCAGGCGCAGGACCCCGTATTGGGAGGGCGGTTCGGCGGGGAAGCTGATCGTCTGACCAAAATCGGTGAAGTAGGCATTGCCTTTCTCCCGACCGGTAATCGCGGCTAGGGCGCCCAGCGAGAGTCCCCCCGCGGAGCGGCCGGTGAGTTTGGCCGCCGTCAGAATCGTGGTCTCGCTGGGGACCTCCTCGAAATCAGCTTCGTCCGGCGCCTCGCCTCGCGGCTCGCGGCCGATACGGCGGCTGTAGAACAGTTGATTGCTCCGGCCCGATAGGTTGAAGTCGAAGACCCGCGCATCTTCCACGAAGAAAGGGCGCCGCTCGGGGAAGAAGACCTCGAAGGCCGTCAGATTGATGACGGCGGGGTCGACCTCGACCTGTCCGAAGTCCGGATTGAAGGAGGCATCAAGGGTAAAGCCGGCGCCGAGGCCATAGCGCAGGTCGAGGCCCACCCGTCCATCCGCCTGAGATCCGTCGAAGAAGGGGTCTCCTGCCTCGGCAGGGCCGGTATTCGCCATCGCCAGAGCGTAGGGACGGAGCTCGAGCCGCCGCGCACTCCTCGGTATCAGCAAGCCTTGCAGTTGCCCGAACTGACTGACCTTGCCGTGCCGCACTCGCGATTCGAGTGCGAAGTAAGTGCGCTCGTTGCTGGCGAGCCGGCGGCGTGAGAAGTTGACGCCCCACGATTGTGCGGTGTCCGCGGCGTTGAAACGGACCTGTGACAGCGGGATGCGGATCTCCGCGCTCCACCCTGTCGAGTCCCTGTGAACGGCGGACTGCCAAACGGCGTTCCAGGCCTCGTCCTCGCGCTCGTCGTCGTAGAGGTAGACGTCGCGTTGGACCCCGGCCGCGCTCACACGGAAGCGGTAACCGGTGCGCCCGTCGTTATTGGTGTCCAGGGAGAATTCGAAGTAATCGTACTGGCCGTTTGCATCACGCCGAACCAGCTGATCGCCGATGCGTGAGGGCTGCCAATCGTGCATCACGGCGCCGACGTAAATGGCACCCGCGTCGTAGAGGACGCGGACTTCCGTCGGCTGTTCCGCGGGTGCGTTCTCGACCGGCTCGCCCTGAACGAATTGAGTGATGGGCTTCGCGCTTCGCCAGGCGGACTCGTCGGGGCGACCGTCGATCTTCACCTCGCCATCGCGGTAGGCCGCCTCGGCCGAGGCAGGTACGGCTCCTCCCTCGGGTGCGTCACCGTTGGACTGTATCTGAGCGTAGGCCGGCGGGCCGCAGATCACCATCCCCGAGGCGGCCAGCAGCAGCCATACCGCGCCTTTCATGGCCGATTCTGCTATCGTCACGATCTCGTCTTTGTCGAGAACGTTGCCAAGCTCACACGTACCTTCCCCCAAACTAACAAAGAGAATCAGAATCAGGGGCGTTGGCTAGGCCCTGCTTGTCCGGACGATCACATGCACGCTTCGACGCGACACCGCGGCCCGATGACACTGTGTTGATGCCGGCGCTGTAGGATAGCTAAGCATGGGCTGCGCAAGTCCGGTCAACGGAACTCGAGCTGCGAAGGTGGAGAGTTCCTGCGAGTGCTCGAGATCGTGTGTCTGAACGGGTGAGGGGCTGATGGGTTTGGGGAGACGCAGTATCTGGCTCGATCGAGGGCTCAGTCTCGTGACCGCGGCGGCGGTTCTGGCCGCCCTTTATGTCGTAGCGCGTGAGAGGGCGATGCCGGCTCGCGGTGCGGAGGCGTTGCGGCCGCGCGAAGGTGATAAGCTTGTCGCGAGCCTGGCGCTCGAATCTTATGCCCGCTCCGATCGACCGTTCGAGGCCGAGCGAGTCCGCGTTCCTAATGGTCGACAGATCCTCTTGCTGGTCTACGCCTCGACCTGCCCGGCCTGTTACGCGAATCTCCCCGCCTGGCGTCGCGTGATTCTCGCGAACGGCGGCGCAACGGACGTGATCGCCGTTGGGTTCGAGGCCGACCCCGCGGCCTCGCGAGCTTACGCCGAGCGACACTTGCCGGTCGTCACACACCTGGCTCCCACGGAACCTCCCGCCTTCGCCGCCGCCCTCGGACTCGACAAGGTCCCCTTCACGGCGCTGATCAGTGCAGATGGCCGTTTTCGAATCGTGAGGCGGGGCGCTCTCGACGCCGCCGCCGAATCCTCACTAGTGCGAGCGCTACGGGGCCCGGCCGGGTCTCGCGTGTCCCCGAAACCTCAATCTCCAAAAGAAAGGTAGGTTTGTGATGCGACGCTTGCTGATCGCCGCCTCCGTTGTGTTGGCAGCTGCGGCTGGCCCTCGAGGTGCAGTTGGAGGTCCGCCGGACGTGGAGCACGAATGGTGTGAGGCCTACTGCACAAGCTTGGTCGTCAGCTGCGGTGCCGCCCGCGGCGAAGTCCGCGGCGGACCCGGCTGCGAGGCCATGTACACCACGTGCATGACGGGCTGCCTGCCCTCCTATCCCGACGACTCCTGAGCCTCCCAGGCACGGCTGCGACATTGCGCGGGCTCTGGTTTGGGGCTATTATCAACCGTGATAATAGCCCCGCCACTCGTTCGAATCGGTCTCCAACCTCCAGGTCCCATGTCCGCGCCAAAGCAAGCCAAAGCCTCGGTTCCCAGAGTCACCACCAAGCCGCCGATCGGCTGCGCCATGCTGATGATGGATCTCTTCCGCAGCTACCTCCATCAGCAGCGGCTGCCGGTCACTCACCAGCGCGAGGTCATCGCCATGGCTCTGTTCGAGAGCGAGCAGCACCTGTCGGTGGACGATCTCGCCGATCTGCTGCGCGGGCGGGGAGAACATGTGGGGAAAGCTACGATCTACAGGACCTTGAGCCTACTGGTTGAGGCCGAATTGGCGCGGGAGCTCGATTTCGGCGAAGGGTTCAAGCGATACGAGCATCAGGCGGGTGAGGCCCGGCACGATCACGTGATCTGCACGGGCTGCGGCAAGGTGATTCGTTTTGCCCGCGACGCTCTGGACGATTTGCAGGCGGAGGTAGCGGCGGAGCTTGGGTTCAGCGTGCAGAGTCGCAGGTTGAAGATCTACGGCCTCTGCGCCGACTGTCGGGACGTGGTGGAGCCCGAGAGTGCTGCGGGTGGCGTGATCGAGGGGCGAGTCGCGACGACGGTGGGTGCCGGTCCCGAAACGGGGTAAGCTGTCCGCCGAACTTTCCGTCCACGTGACGCCGCCCGTCGCGAAACGAGGGGTCGAGGCGGCGCTTTTCTTGCATGGAATGGGGCGGCGTCAAGCGACAATCCGAGGTGGAGATGAAAGAACGCAACCGGCTTCTCGATCTTCTAGCGGAGCGATCGTTCCGCGTGGGCGATTTCACGCTAGCCAGCGGTAGGAAGAGCCGCTACTACGTGGATGCGCGAACCACGACCATGTCTTCGGAAGGACAAGCACTCATCGGTGCGCTCGGTCTGAGAGCGATAGATGAGGCGGGTCTCGAGCCGGGCGCGATTGGTGGTCTGACGATGGGTGCAGACCCCATCGCCTACGCGATTGCACACCGAAGCTACTTGGACGGGCGCTCCATCGAGGCCTTCAGTGTGCGCAAGGAGCCGAAGGGTCACGGGGTCGGCAAACAGATCGAGGGCTGCTTCGTGGCAGGGCAGCCGGTCGTGGTGATCGAAGACACGATTACTTCGGGTGGCTCGGCGCTGAAGGCCTGTGAGGCCGTGACTGCCGCCGGCGGCGTCATCCAGGCCGTCTTGGCGCTGGTCGACCGTGAAGAGGGGGGTCGCGAAGCGATCGAGGCGAAGGGTTATCGAGTGGTCAGCCTGGTCAGACTCTCCGAGCTGAGGACGCGTGCGGGCGATAGTGGCTGATTCCTCGCGGCTTTTGTTCTGGCCTGGCCCCGCATGGATCTCTATCTTTCCGGCCCTGTGGTCGCGGGTCGAGCCGCACTTTCACCAAGCAACTCCGGACGACATTCATGCTTCGTAGCGTTCTGCTGTTTCTCAGTGAACAGGAGCGATTGCAGAGCTATNNNNATCCTGGGCAGCAGAATGGCGCGCAGGGTATCGCGCCGGTTCGTGGCCGGCGAGACGCTGGATGATGCGATAGAGGTGACGCGCAATCTGAACGACCGTGGCATGGACGTTACGCTGGATCACCTGGGTGAAAGCGTCGAGCGGAAAGATCAGGCGGAGCAAGCGACGGACGATTACATCAAGATCCTGGAAAGAATCGAGCGAGAGCGGGGCATAAAGGCGAGCATTTCGATCAAGCCGACTCAGATCGGGCTTGCCATCGACCCCGACCTTTGTCGCCGCAACCTGCGGCGCCTCGCCGAGGCGGCACACAGGTACGCGAACTTCGTGCGGATCGATATGGAGTCCTCGGACTACACCGAATCGACGCTCGAGGTCTTCTACGACTTGTTCGACGAGTATCGCAATCTGGGAGCTGTGATCCAGTCCTATCTGCGGCGAAGCGATGACGACATCCGCAAGCTAGCGTCCATCTCCGCTCCGGTCCGTCTGTGCAAGGGCGCATACAAGGAGCCTGAGGAGCTCGCATTCCAGAGGAAGAGCGAGGTCAACGACAGCTATGTGCGTCTGCTCGAGATATTGATGGACTCGCAGGCACCGCTGGCCGTCGCCTCGCACGATTCCTTAATGATCGATGCCGCGAAAGCGCTGATGAAGAGAGAGCCCGAGCGTAAGGCACCGGTCGAGTTTCAGATGCTCTACGGTGTGCGGCGTGACCTGCAAGCGCGATTGGTGGAAGAGGGCTATAAGATGCGTGTCTACGTTCCGTACGGCACCCAGTGGTATCCCTACTTCATGCGAAGGATGGCCGAGCGGCCTGCGAATCTGCTGTTCGTTATGCGGGCCTCGATCGGGAAGTAGATCTAGCGGACACTATCGAGTCGACAGTATTCAATCGAAAGGTCGAACACTTCTGCGAACATCTCTGCGACCCGGTCGGCGACCTCGTCGAGCTCGAGGGGCCGGCCGCTTTCCTTTTCTATCGAGGTCATCTTTACCGCCTCGATTCCGCAGGGGACGATCAGTTCGAAGTCCCTGAGATCGGTGGTCACGTTGAGCGCGAAGCCGTGGTAAGTGATCCAGCGGGTGACGTGGACACCGATCGAGGCGATCTTGCGGTCGTCGACCCAGACACCGGTATAACCCGGAACTCGGCCCCCCGTCACACCCAGAATCTGTAACGCGCGGATGAGAACCTCTTCGAGTTGTCGGAGATACCAGTGTAAGTCCTGTTTGTGTCCTGTCAGGTCGATAATGGGATAGCCGACCAACTGGCCAGGGCCGTGATATGTGACGTCTCCGCCGCGCTCGATCTCGTGAACATCGACTCCGTATTCGCTAAGCAGAGCGGGCGTCGCTGAGATGTTCGCCGTGCTCGCACCGCGTCCGAGCGTGATGACGCGCGGATGTTCGAGGAGGAGGAGCAGGTCGTCTGCCAGCTCCTTGCCCACCCGCGCCGCGGCCAATTCACGCTGCAGTTCGAGGGCCGCGCCGTAATCGGTCAGGCCGTCGAGCTTGATCACCCGGCAGATTCTGTCGGAGGTCACGGGTTGAAAAGCGCCCGGTTTCAAATCTAGATGTGGATGGCTCGCCCTAATGTGGCGAGTGCGGCCTCCATCACCGTCTCGGACAGGGTTGGATGGGCGTGCACGGTGGTGGCCAGCTCTTCCAGCGTGGTCTCGAGGGCGCGGCCGAGGCTCACCTCGGCCACCAGCTCCGTCACGTTGTGCCCGACCATATGCACTCCGAGTACCTCTCCGAACTTGGCGTCGGCGACGATCTTCACCATACCGTCCGGCGAACCCGCCGTAAGGGCACGGCCATTGGCGCTGAAGGGGAACTTGCCGACCTGCACCTCATAACCATCTTCGCGCGCCTGATGCTCCGTGCGGCCGACGCTGGCAACCTCCGGGTGGCAGTAGGTACACGACGGGATGTTGTCTTTTGATATCGGGTGGGCGACCAGGCCGGCGGCGTGCTCGGCGGCGACCATACCTTCGTGAGAGGCCTTGTGGGCGAGCATCGGCGGCCCGGCCACGTCGCCGATGGCATAGATCCCTTCCGCACTCGTCTGGCAGATCGGGCTCGTCTCGATCCAGCCGTAGTCGTCGAGCTTCACACCCGCTGTGTCGAGCCCGAGGCCCTCGGTGTTAGGCGTACGCCCGACCGCCATGAGCAGCGCATCACACTCGATGACCTCGTCGCCGGAGGAGCCCTCGACCGTGACCCTGAGCCTTGACTTCGTTTTCTCTAGCGACTTGACCTTGGTGTTTGTCTTAACGCTGATCTTGCGTTTCTTGAAAGAGCGACCCACCACGCCGGCGATCTCCTGGTCCTCGAGCGGCAACAGCTGTGGTAGCGCCTCGACGATCGTGACGTCTCCACCGAAAGCGTTGAACACATCGGCGAACTCCATACCGGTCGAGCCCGCACCGACGATCACGGTCTTGCCGGGCACTCTCTTGATTTCGAGAGCTTCTCGGCTGGACATCACGCGCTCGCCGTCGAACTCGAAGCCCGGGAACGTCTTGGGGCTGGAGCCAGTGGCAATGACAATGCTGTTGGCCGAGATTGTGGCGGTGCCGCCAGCGTTCAGCTCCACTTCGACCTTCTTGCCTTCCGTGAGCCGGGCGCGGCCGAAGATGGTGGTGACGCCATTCTTGTCGAAAAGGAATTCGATGCCCTTGGTAAGACGGTCACTGACCTGCCGGCTTCTATTGACGGCGGCGGCGACATCGAGATCGACTCCCTTGACCTTGATGCCAAAATCAGCCGCTTCGTTCTTAATTTGTCGCGCGAGGTTCGCACTCTCCAAGAGCGCCTTCGCGGGTATGCAGCCCCAGTTCAAGCAGACGCCGCCGAGCCCGCCCTCCCGAGATTGAGCCTCGATGCAAGCGACCTCCATGCCCAGTTGAGCGGCGCGGATCGCCGCGACGTAGCCGCCGGGGCCGGCGCCGATTACGATGAGGTCGTAGGAATCTTTGCTGTTCGCTGTCTTCTTAGCCAAGGCGCTCTCTCGCAGTCCGGAGTCGTGGTCATCCTCGGTCGGAAACTAGGCGGATTGGGAGTCGGCGCAACTTAGAGAGGGGACGAGTAAGCAAGAGAAGACGTTGGAGGCGTCGATATGCCTACTCGTCTGTGAAACTAGAGGACCAAGCGCAGCGGATTCTCCAGCATGTTCTTAAACGTGGCCAAGAAGTCGGCACCCATGGCACCATCAACTGCACGGTGATCGCAGGAGAGCGTCACGCGCATGCGAGAACGGATCTCGATAGACCCATCGATTGCTACAGGCTTCTCCACGGTCGCTCCGACCGCCATCACTGTGGCCGCGGGAGGGTTGATGACCGCCGTAAACTCGTCGATTCCGTACATGCCGAGATTCGAAATCGTGAAAGTGGCGCCCTGATACTCTTCCGGCGCCAACTTCTTTTCGCGTCCACGCTCGATCAGGTCATGCAACTCCTCGGAGATCGCTAGCAGCCCCTTCGATTCGGCGTCACGGAGCACCGGGGTGATGAGCCCGTCGGGCATGGCCACGGCGACCCCGACATCCACCCGCGTGAAGCGGCGGATATGATCACCCGCGAAGGCCACATTCACGTTCGGGTGCGCCACGAGCGCTTGGGCTGCAGTCTTGATCAGAACCTCGTTGACGCCGATCTTGGCGCCGCTACCCTGAAGCGAGGCGTTGAGCTCGGATCGCAAGGCGAGTACCCGACCCATATCGATCTCGACGGTCAGAAAGAAATGAGGGACCGGTCCGAGGCTCTGCACGAGATTGCGGGCGATCGCCTTCCTGATCTGCGACAGCTCGACGCGTTCATAAGGAACTTCAGGCCCCCAAGCGACCGCGGCGTCCGGCGCCTGTTTCCCGCCACGGACGGCGGCTTCGACATCGCGTCTGATGATCCGCCCACCCGGCCCCGTTCCTTGGATCGAACGCAGCGAGAGGCCACGATCCTCCGCCATACGACGCGCGAGAGGCGAGACCTTCGTTCGACCGTCTTCGTCGCGCGGGGCCTCAGGTAGCTGGGGCGCGGGCTCGGGTGCAGGCTCGGCTGCCGGAGCCTCGGCCACCGACGTTGTCGGCTTCTTGGCCAAAACCGGCGGCTCTTTGAGGTTCGGCCCGTCCTCGCCAACGGGCGCGGTGGCCGTCGTGGCCGCCGGCGCGGCGGCTCTGGCTTCGTCGAGCAGA
>JBDHAI010000053.1:0-10618 GCA_039588155.1 Gemmatimonadota bacterium
GGAGACGATTTCGTCGGATCCCAACTTAGTAATACTTCGAACGGAAACGAGGTGATCTCGAGGCCTGACCTGAGCGGCATGTCGTCGTTCGGCTCGAAGAAGTCGTCGAACACGTTCGAGCCCGGACCGTCGAAGATGATCCGCGTCGGAACGTTGTCCCGTGGGTCGCCCTGATCGTCGACCAAATTGCGCATGAGCAACACCCCAGTGTCCGCCGCAGCCGGGACCAGGAACGTCAACACGTTCGGATTCACTGCGTCGACGAACCCGATCGTGCCGTTGGGGAACTCGACGCGCGTGGAGTCGGTGAAGGCGTGGGCCGGAGATCGCTGCACCACTATCGCGTCGCCCGATGGGCTGTTCCCGAAATCGCCCGACGTGCTCGAGAACGACCCGTAGAACAGCTCCTCCGTCAGGACGGTCGGTGGCAGAGAATCTGTGGCGCCACCCTGCGGTAAGCCCGGATCGTCAACAAACACGCTGACCACGGCCTGCCCCGTGTCACGAGCCAAGCCAAGTCCCGTTGCCGCGTCGAGCAGCGTGACCACGGCAGGAACAGACGAGCTGTAGGTCACGCTGGGACTGGCGACCGTCGAGCCGTCCCGCGTGTCGGTGACGGTCACGCCGTATTGGACAGTGTCGCCCATGATCGGCGCCGTGGCGGGAGTGACCTGACTGATCTGCGCCAGGTAGGTCGTTACCCGCAAGTCCTTGCTGAAGGGCTCACCCGGTAGATTCGGGGTGGCGAAGGTCACCCCGACCGTCGCCGTGCCCGTGTCTTCGAAGACGGCGATCCCATTCGCCGCATCGACGATGCGGATCGTCGAGGGATCCGCGGACGTCCAGTTCGCCCCGGTCGTCGGAACGGTGTCGCCGTCCTGGATCACGGTGGCGCGGAACTGGACCGAGTCGGTCACCAAGGTGTCGCCGCTCGTCAGAAACCCGGAATCCACCAGCGATTCGACATCGATCAGAACCGCCAGGTCGTTGACTGTGACCTCCAGCGTCGCGGTCAGGGGCGCGTCGCCCGGGATGTCGGGTTCCGCCAGCGCCACCGTCAGAGTCGCCGTGCCCGGTTGCTTGAACTCGACCCGATCGTTGGTGCCGGCCACAGGCTCCGCCACAGCGTCGTTCAACGACGTGACCGTCCCAACGCTACTCGAGACGGTTTCGCCGTTCTTGCGCACCGTCGCGCCGACGACGACGATATCGCCGACCACAGCGGCGCCGGGATCCACCGTCCCGCTCGTAATCGTCGAGGTGAGCGAGAGCTCGACGGTATAGCTCGTGACCTCCACCGTTGTCTCGGCCTGCAGGCGCGCCGGGCCCTGTAGCTGCGGCTGGCTGAAGATCACGGTCACCACCGCGCCCCCCGTATCCACGAAGGCCGCGCGGCCGCTGCTCGCGTCGAGGATCCTCACGACATCGGGATTGTCGGATGTGAACTGCTCGCCGGATGCCGAGATCGTACGGCCGTCCTCCGTGACAACGCCAACGAACGTCACGGTGTCGTTGACGAGGTAGTCGCCGTTGTCCACGAAAGGCGAGCTCGCCGAGACCTGGACCTCGAACGTGGTCTCCTTAACCCCCGTAGTGGTCTCTTTGCAGCTCAAGGCGATCAGAGCCGCGACCGCAAACCCGAGAACTCCCAGCAGCCTTCTCACGATCGTATCCGGATGAAGGTGATCTCGGCTTCGCCGAACCGGTTGACTCGAATGCCGTCCCGTGGCGCGATGTCCAGCGACAGTCCCTGCTCGGCCTCCAGCGGCGCTTCAGTCGCGGCTTGTGATCGCTTGGCAGTTACGATCCCGTCGATGAGTCCGTAGAGCCAGAACGCGCCGGCCACCGCGGCCCCGACGACGAGGTAGTCCGTCTTCTCGACCTGAGCCGTGGTCCTCACTTCGTACTGGCAAGAGGACCCCGTGCAACCGGGCGGCAGCAACAGCTCGCGCGTGGCGGTGAGTGTATCCTCCTTGCTGATGAGGAGGCCGGCGGCGAGGGCGGCCGCGGCTCCGACCAGGACCACCGCGCCCTTAGCGGTGTTGCCGACGTAGAACTCGCCGCCGCCCGGCACGACGACCCCCAGAGCCGCGGTGGCGGCGACGCTTTTGCCACCCGCGCCTTCCGCCAGCGAATCCGCCGCGGCCGCGTCGCGTACCCGCACGAGCGCGCTTCCCGTGGGGCCGCCCTCGATGCTGGCAACGACTTGCGTCTCGCCCAGCGCCTTCGCTCTGACCAGTCCGTCTCCCAACAGTTCGATCACGGCCGTGTCCGCGGCACTCCACTCGAAGAACACCGGGGTGACTACCGCACTGTCGGGACCCAGTGCTTCGGCTCGCAGGATCTCGTTAGCATCGAGGATCAAATCGACCTCGGCCGGCGTCACCCTCACCATCAGCGCGATGCAAGCGTCGGCGAGCCCGGCGACCAGCCCCTCCGTCGCGTTCGCCTCGCGAAGTCGTTCGGCGACCTGCGGATTCAGCTGGAAGGCTATGCAGCTTTGATTGGCAAGAAAGACGATCCGCTCGTCTGGAAAGACGCCGGATTCGATCAACTCGATCACTTGATCGAGCGTCAGCGGCGCACGATCCTGCGCCACGAGGCGCGACGGCCACAACCCAACAGAGGCCAAGATGAGGATCGTCGTGAGGAAGACGTACCGCTGCGTCATGTCGGTCGTTTGGCTAACCGATCCAACCTGAGATCTCGATGTCGCTACGTTCTATGGGCAGGGGTCCTGGCCCAGAACTCTGCATTCTTTCCGGGCCATTTCCAGATATTTCTCTGCCTCGTCGATCAGCCCGTTAAGGGCTCCACTGTTCCGATATTGGCCGAGAGCGTCGACCGAGTTCCTGTGAACTTCGACGAACGCCTCACCGGCCGCAAGATACAGCTGCATCTCGTAAAGCTTCTTACCTTGGTTCAATCGCTGACTCAGCACGTTTACGAACTCCCGCGAGAGCGCCGGGCGAGTATCGGTCCAGGTGGGCCGCTGTGCGATCTGCACCGGCCGCGCTTGCTCGTTGTCGCCGGCTACCAAGCCTGCAGCTGAGACATCCTCACCGTTCGTGGCAAGCGGTCCGGCCGCGTCCTCCGAGCCTGGGTCGATCGCCTCCGGTTGAGACGGTGTGTTCTCGGCGCTCTGACCAGCAGACATATCGGGCTGAGGATGCACGTCGACCGCTTCCAGAGTGAGTAGCTTGTCGAAAGGACTGACCAAGCCCGCGTTCTGCTGCAGCGACCTAGCCAGGCCCGCGCCCTGAGTTAGGGCGAGGACGCCGACCGTGCCGATGGTCAATACGGCGACGGCGAGCGCAGCTACGGCGCGCCTGTACCCCGAAAGCCCCTCACCGGCGGCTGTCCAGGGTAAGTGTGAGAGTTTCTCGGTCGGCTCCAGGTCCGTGGCACGCCGCCCTCTGCTCTTCTTCTTGCTGCGGTCCGACGGACCGTCGATCCACTTCACGAAGACCGGCGGTCCCTTTCCTTCCAGGGCGGTCTGGAAGTCCTCCATCGTGTCAAAGCGATCTGAAGGATCTTTGGACAACGCTTTGTGGATGGCGTCCCGCAGCGAAGCAGGTGTCTCGGACCTGAGCTCGCTCAGCGGCTTGGGCGGTGTGAACAGATGGTGATAGATCAGCTCCTTCATGGATTCGGCTTCGAAGGGCGGCTGCCCGGCGAGGAGTTGATATCCCACAATCGCCAGCGAGTACTGATCGGCTCGCCCATCAACCGCGCGGCTGTCGCACTGCTCCGGTGCCATATATTGGGGAGTCCCGATCACAGCCCCAGTTTCAGTCAGCTGCGTGTTCCCTGCCAACGCCTTGGCGATTCCGAAATCGGTCAGGTGGACCGCGCCCTCCGCGTCCACGAGAATGTTCGCCGGCTTGACGTCCCGGTGGATGACGCCACGCTTATGTGCGTAGCCGAGGCCCGCCGCTCCGCCGAGCATCACCTTCTCGACCTGGTCCAGCTTCAGCGATCCGCCAGCCGCCATGATCTCACTCAGCGAGCGGCCCGACACGAAGTGCATCGTGTAGAAGGCGAGGTTGTGGCTGTTGTGGACTCTGTAGACTGGAATGATGTTGGGGTGATGGAGCTTGGCGACCATGCGGGCTTCCCGCGTAAACCGAGCGATCAGCCCTTCATCCAACGCCAACGTAGGTGGGAGGACCTTGATGGCGACGAGCCGATCCAAGCCGATCTCTCGCGCCAAGAAGACCGAGCCCATACCCCCGCGGCCCAGTTCATGGTGAATCTCATACTCGCCGGCCGTCGCCATCTGCAGCGCCTGGCGCAGATCTGTGGGCATGCCCACAGTAAAGAGCAGCTCGGGGCGCTGCCCGGGCACGGGCGTACCGCCCTCGTTGCAGTATTTGCTACCGCCGGGTAGGGGGGTAGCGCAGTTGTCGCATACGAGACCGGTCATCTAGTCCGAGTTAACCTGTTTTGTTGGTTGGGACCCGGAAAGTACAACCCCCACCGAGACTTACGCAATATCAAAGATGCCGTCTCGACAATCCGGCCAGGGAACCATGCGATTTGAACGAACAAGCAAAGGGGGCTACCACTATACATTAGTTTATTCGATCACGCCAGAGTCAGCGCTTCACCCGTACAGGGAGGCAACATGTTGGCCGGCATGCGCTTCGGGCGCTTGGACCGGCGCGCTTCCAGCGCTCGGTCTACCGACGGCACGGCTGGCGGCGGTCGGGACGTCTCGTTTATCTTGTGGGGCGCTGCAAGGCAGTTTCTGAGCGCAGCAGGAAACTCACCGCAAACCGGCAACAGCGAGATGGCGACTCGAACTCCAGCGACGGAAAAGAAGAGCGACCGCTTTGGCGGGTTGGATGCTGAGCGGCTGATCGACATCTACCGCACGATCTATCTGTCGCGCCGCCTGGACGACAAGGAGATCCAACTCAAGCGCCAGAATCGCATCTTCTTCCAGATCAGCGGAGCGGGACACGAAGCGATCGGCGTCGCCGCTGGCCTCGCGCTCAAGCCGGGATACGACTGGACGTACACCTACTATAGAGACCGCTCTATCTGCCTGCAGCTCGGTGTTACGCCTTATGAGATGCTGCTCGAGGCCGTCGGGGCCGAATCCGATCCGGCGTCGGGCGGCCGGCAGATGCCCAGCCACTGGGGCCACAAGGAGCTCAACATCGCCACGTCCTCGAGCCCGACCGGCACTCAGTTCCTCAACGCCGTAGGCGCCGCTGAGGCGGGCTTCCGCTACCAACTCATCGAGGAATTGAGAGCCAGGACCGATCTATTCAAGGAGGATGAGGTCGTCCTGGTCACGTCCGGGGACGGCACCACGAGCCAGGGCGAGTTCTGGGAGGCGATTAACACCGCCGCCAACCTCAAGCTCCCGGTCATCTTCCTGATCGAGGATAACAAGTACGCCATATCGGTACCCGTCGAAGTGCAGACGGCGGGAGGCAGCATCTCACAGTGCATGAGCGGCATTCCGGACCTCTATATCGAAGAAGTGGACGGCTGCGATCCTCTGGCCAGTCTCGACGTCATGCGGCGCGCCGTGCAGTACTGTCGAGAGCGCAAGGGCCCAGCCCTCGTGCACGCACATGTCATTCGTCCTTACTCGCACTCGATGTCGGACGACGAACGCCTTTATCGCACGGAGACCGAGCGCGAGGAGGAAGCAAAGCGTGACCCGGTCACTCACTTCGCCCAGTTCCTCATCGACGAGGGGATATTGACCGAAACGGAACTGGATCGGTTGCGCGAAGAGGTGGACGCCGAAATCCAGGAGGCCGCCGATCAAGCGCTGGAACAGCCGCAGCCGGCTGCCGACACGGCGACCCTCTACGTTTATTCGCCGGACGTCGATCCCAAGTCCGGGGAGTTTTCGACGGAACCGGAGTACGGGGAAAGCAACCCAACCACGATGGTCGACTTGCTCAACGCCTGCCTCAAAGACGAAATGCAGCGTGACCCGAGCATACTCGTCTTCGGCCAGGACATCGCCGACGCCAGTCGCGAAGGGGCACTGGATGAGGTCAAAGGCAAGGGCGGCGTTTTCAAGGTCACCTGGGGCCTGCAGAAGCAGTTCGGGTCGCACCGCGTCTACAACTCGCCACTGGCGGAGGCGAACATCGTCGGACGGGCTGTGGGGCTGGCACAGCGAGGTCTGAAGCCAGTCGTCGAGATTCAGTTCTTCGACTACATCTGGACCGCGATGATGCAGCTTCGCGATGAAGTGCCCCTCATCCGCTGGCGCTCCAACAACGCATTCAAGTGTCCGATGGTCGTTCGCGTGACCTACGGCGGCTATCTCAAAGGCGGCGCAATCTACCACTCACAGACGGGCGCCTCGATCTTTACGCATACCCCTGGCATGCACGTGGTCTGCCCGGCGACGGCCGAGGACGCCAACGGCCTTCTGCGCACGGCGATCCGCTGTGATGATCCCGTTCTGTTCCTCGAACACAAGCACCTCTACCGCCAAACGTACAACAAAGGTCGCTATCCGGGACCCAACTACATGATTCCGTTTGCCCGCGGTAGGAAGGTGCGCGAAGGAACCGATCTCACCCTCGTCACCTATGGCGGCACCGTAGAGCGTTCGCTCCGAGCGGCGAAGGCATTGGCGGAGGAAACAGGCATCGAAACCGAGATCATCGACCTGCGAACCCTAAACCCATTCGACATGGAGATGATCGCCGAGTCGGTGAAGAAGACCAACAAAGCGCTGGTCGTCTACGAGGACCCCATCTCTTGGGGCTACGGCGCCGAGATTGCCGCCCGAATCGCAGATGATCTCTTCGAGTGGCTGGATGGGCCGGTGCGCCGCGTCGCCGCCTTGGACCTCTTCGTCGGATACGCCCCGCAGCTCGAGGACGCGATCCTTCCGCAGGTGGGTGATGTGCGTGATGCGATCGTGGACCTGGCGGCCTACTGAGCAGTTGTTAAGAGTGAAAAGTGAAGAAAGGCGTTCCCGTACCCCACTTTCACTCTTAACTCTTAACTCCTAACCTCTCACCCCCACCGCCCGCCGCCTCGCCCGCCACGTCCTCACGTCTCCAACGAACTCCGCCCGCGACACCCCTTCGCCGCAATGGCTCAGGCGCGCGCGAAACGCGTCGAAGTGCGGAAGATCGTTACGCAGATCGAGGTAGGCCGGATGCCAGCCCCGCGCCTTGCCCCAAGTGATCAGTTCGTCGACAGAGGTGTCGCTGTAGACGTGACACAGCCTGTCGCCGCGGCGGATACCGAGACGTGGTACGTCTTTGGGTGACTTGTGGTAGTGGAACTTGACTGCCAAGCGCTCAACCCGCGGCAGCGTCAAAGGACCTCGCCCCGTCGATGTCCTTCTGGGTGATCCCACCTTCGCTGTGGGTCGAGAGGATCAAGGTGACCTTACTATAGTTGATGGTGATGTCGGGGTGGTGATTCGCGTCCTCGGCGGCGTCCGCCACCCTCTGCACGAAGGCGACCGCCTCCACGAAGTTGGGGAACTCGTATCGTCGGACGATGGCATCGCCATCGCGCGCCCAATCCGGCAGTGTACCGAGCGCTTTTTCAATTTGATCGTTAGTTAGAAGAGCCACGCGTCAGCCTCCTGACATCATAGACGATATTATCTGCACCACATTCTTCCCCCGATCGTAGATAACGATCGCCAGAACGATCGGCGCCACGATCTTGACGGCCCAGATCCAGCCACTCAACAGCCCTGTATGCTCGAAGCCCTGACGCACTTCGTTGACCATCGCATCCTTGGCAACCCAACCCACAAGAATCGCTAAGAAGAACGCACCCACACCCAGAAAGAACTCGCCGGCGATCGCGTCATACAGCCCAAGTACGTCTGTACTGTAGGCGCAAGGTATCCCGATCAGAAGGATCAGAAGCCCGGCTCCTAAGGCTGCCGGCGCCCGATTGAGGTTCCAGTTGTCCATCAGGCTTGAGACCACCACCTCGAGCAGCGAGATCCCCGAGGTGAGAGCACCTACGAAGAGCGCCGCGAAGAACAGCAGACCCACAAATCTACCCGCTGCGCCCATCTCGACGAACGCCCGCGGGAGGCTAATGAAAAGCGCACCCAGAGCACTTGCACCGATCTCTCCGGAGAGTCCGAACGCAAAGATGACGGGGAAAACGACGAGCCCACCGACGAAGGCGACGCCGAAGTCGGCGAACGAAATTGTGGCCGCAGACGTAGGGAGATTCTCGTTTCTCCCCAAGTAGCTCGAATAGGTCAGCATGGCGCCCATCCCCAGGCTCAGGCTGAAGAACGCCTGACTGGCCGCTGCGGAGAACGTGCTGGCAGAGGTGAAATCCTCGAGCTGCGGCCGCAAATAGAAAGCATACCCCTCGGCAGCGCCCGCCAGGAACGAGGCATAGATGGCCAACGCCACAATCAAGACGAAGAGAAGCGGCATCAGCACCACGGATACCCGCTCGATTCCGGCCTTAACCCCACCGACGACGACGGAGATGACGATGCCCATGAACGCCATGTGATACAGAACGGCGCCGATCCCGGTAGACGACTGAACGAAATACTGGCCTGGCTCGGCTGCGAAGCCGCTCAGCATAGCCTCCAGCGTATAGCGCATCGTCCAACCGGCGATCACCGAGTAGTAGGCGAGGATGAGGATACCGGCGAGCACGTAGAGATAGCCCAGCGGGGTCCAGTGTCGGCCAGCGGCGGCGCGCAGCGCGCCGATCGGGCTGAGACGCGTCTTGCGGCCCACAGCGAACTCTGACAGCATGATCGGCAGGCCGACGAGAAAGACCATCGCGATATAGAGAATGACGAATGCCGCCCCGCCCTTGGAGGACGCGGCGTACGGGAAGCGCCACATGTTGCCCAGCCCCACGGCGGACCCGACGGCCGCCAGGATGAAGCCGGATCTCGTGCCCCAGCCCTCGCGCGTGCGCGCCTCCATTCGTTCCTCCGGTCTTTCAAGCTCAAGGGGACCGCCCCAACACGGCTGACCGCCACGCTAGGGTCAGCCGGCGGCGACGTCAAGCGGTAGATGCGAGTCGCTGGACCGGAGATGGGTACTCTCAGAACGCAGCGACCCCAGCGCTGCCGGGCGGAGCGAGTTGGCGGTGCCGATGGGATAAGCGTTGACAGCGGGCAGGCAGCCCTTGTCGTCGGATCAGCCGCTTCTTCTCACCGCCCGGGCAACACCGGGGTCCTGCGGAGATTCGCTGCTTCGCGAGAGGCTACGCTAGCGCACCGAATTACCGCGGGGCAGCGAGCCCCGCGGTCCCACGATCAGAGCACCGAGCTGGCCGACCCAGAAGCCTTTTCCAGGCTCCGTCGGGCCATCCTCGCGAAATTGGCTCCAGACGTAGGGCCGGAGCCGAGGCGTCGGCTGCGTAAGCAGTCGCTCGAACGCGATGATACCTGCCGGTCCCGCGGCCAGCGGAACCAGCCCTCCCTTTCCCAAACTCCCTATAGTCAACACAACGACTGCCCCTGGTTTCGGTGTCCACTCTCAGCGCCTTCGCCAATACCACGTCGCCAACCCCAAGAGGCAGGCTGCGTGCCGAACGAGGTCGACCCGGCATAGCGCCTAAATGCTGGTCGCAGCCGGGTGGCCCGCGGATCTCGGACACCGGGTTCGTGTGAATTCGACCCGATGGTTCGTGTCGCTCCGACACACTCGGCGCCGACTCGCTTCCGTCTCTGGGACCGACTCCGGGGCGGAATCGTTAGTTCCTGCAGCGGACTAAAGCGCGGCCTTCGCTTCTGCGGCCAGACGATGTGCCCGGCGCGTCGTCTCCGGAAAGCGATATCGACCGCGTGGCGTCAATCGGAGAACGAGGTCGAGGGCGGTAGTGAGATCGATTCGGTGACCAACCGAGACGTAGACGGGACGGACCCGAGTGCGCGTTCGAAGCGCGCAACCGAGCTGTTCGCCGGACACCGGGTCGACCAAAGCGGTCCTTGCTCCGCGTTCCTCCGACAGCTCGCCCGGCTTGCCGCAGAGTATCGACTTAGCGCATCCCACCGAAGGGACATCGAGCACGATGCCCGCATGACACGCCAGGCCCATACGCCGCGGGTGGGCATAGCCGTGGGCGTCGAAGACAGCCAGATCGGGCGATTCGCTCAGCTGCGCCCAGGCGGCTTGCAATGCAGGCAACTCCCTGAAGCTCAGATAGCCGGGAACGTAAGGAAACGAGATGGGCACCGTGGCGGTGGCTGACTCGACGGTCTCCATGCTCACGAGGTCAATGACGGTTACGGCGGCGACCGCCAGCTTGCGCACCCGGTCGAAGGCGACATCGGCGCCGGCGACCTGCCGCGGCGCAAAGCCAGCGGCAGTTTCGAAGACGATCCGCTCGCGAAGCTCGAGCTGGATATCCCTTGCCCGAGCGACCGTTAAAGGCTGACCTTCAGCCACGCCTTTGCACGAGCTCCCGCACCAGGGCCGCAATCGCGGGATCCTTCTGACCGAGCGCCCGAACCGATTCCAGCGCGGCCTCCGCCTCACGCGGCCGTTCGAGAGCGTCGAAGCATGCCACCAACGCCAGACGCGGCTGCACCGCCTCATCGTCGAGCTCGGCGGCGCGCTGGAGCACTGACACGGCATCTTCGAAGCGGCCCGCGCGTCGCAAGAGTTCGCCAAGTAAT
>JBDHAI010000054.1:0-10540 GCA_039588155.1 Gemmatimonadota bacterium
CTTCTGGAGCGACAATCTAGGTGAGCACAATCTCGCCACGCTCTTGCAGGTCAACGGCAGTTTCTCGGACATCGCGGCGCTAGTGAGCTATGAGAACCGCAAGTCCCGCTGGAACTGGGGGGGTGCGCTCTCGCAGTTTCCAGTCCTCTTCCGGAGTTTCGGCTACCAACAAGGTATAGCCGGCGAGCTTATCGAGTTGGAGCTTCGGCGGCGACAGACCACTCGTGAGGTATCGGGTCTTCTCTCCTACCCGATCAGTCGCGTGCAACGTGTCGAATTCAGCGCAGGTTATCAGAACATCTCGTTCGACTACGAGTTAATCACACGAGCGATCTCGCCGCTCACGTTCCAGCCTCTCGACGAGACGCGGGAAAAGTTCCCGAGCTGCGAACAGCCCGAAGACTTTCTCGTTACGTTTTGCACCCCGCAGGCATTGAATCTAGGTTTGGCAAGCTTGGCGCTGGTGTATGACAACACGTTCTGGGGCTTCACCGGCCCGATCCTGGGACAGCGCTACCGGCTCCAGGCTGCGCCAAGTATCGGCTCGCTGAACTACGTCGGTGTGCTGGCCGATTATCGGCGCTACTTCTTGCCCGTACAGCCCTACACAATCGCGGGCCGGGTTCTACACTTCGGCCGTTATGGTGCCGATGGCGAGGATCCGCGAATTCAGCCGCTTTTCATGGGGTATCAGCAATTCATACGGGGTTACGAGAGCGGGTCCTTCAACACGTTCGAGTGTACCCCGGTGGCCGGAGGCTGTCCGGTGTTTGACCAGCTGTTCGGGAGTCGTTTGGTCGTCGCCAACTTCGAGTTCAGGACGCCGATTCCTCAGGGGTTCGGCCTGTCTCCGGTCTCAGGCCTTCCACCCATTACATTGGCCGCGTTCTTCGATATCGGGGTCGCGTGGTGGAGCCCAGAGAGCGCTGCCCGTTATGGCGGTAACCCCGATCCCTGGACGCCTGTAAGTAGCTATGGCGTCGCGGCCCGGATCAACCTGTTCGGCATCGCACTGTTGGAGGTGGACTTCGTGCATCCGAACGATCGGCCCAACAAGGGATGGCACTGGCAGTTCGGGTTCTCACCAGGCTTCTAGAGGACTTCCAGACAGCAAAGCGCCTCCGGGCACGAGAATCCCCGCCACAGCGCGGGGATTCTTGCTTGGGAGATCGAGCTTAGGACGGCCGCGGACTCTTGTTGACGGGCCGCCGTGTCTGCCGGTCGTTGCGGCGACTCACGAGTAGAATGTCACCCACCGCCCGCTTCCTGCGGAACCCCAACAGGTGGAGCAGTTCCATCGCGTAAAACCGGGCGATCTTGCGGTCAACGACGAGAGTGTCCGCGCGGGTCGGATGCCGGGAGATACCCGGCAAGCGCTCGACGACTTTGTGCATCTGCAGATGTCGAGCCAGGGCCGAAAGTTGAAGCCAGAAGGGTCTGAACTCGTTGATGACGAAGAAGCCGTCGTTGCCTAGCGCCTGATAGAGTGGCATCAGCAGCCGGCCGCGCCAGCGCGAGCGGATCTCACCGTCGCGGTTAGAGGCGAGCAACTGATCGGGGACAACGGGGTCGAAGTTGCTGAAGCCTGGCTGCATTTGGAACCCATCAGTGGGGAAGACGGGGTGACGGTGTCTGACTTCTAGGAAACGCGGAAGGGAGCGAGCGCTGCGTTCCAGGTGGCGCCGGGCTTCCTCTACGCGCCGATCCTGGCGGTCGACCATGGCTAGCGCGGACATGGCGACCCAGACGCTGGCCTCTGCCTGTTCCACGGCAACGAGTGAGTCGTGTTGGCCCGTCTCCAGGGTGAGGCTCACGAACCCGCGATTCGTAAGGTACTCTGAGATAGTGCCGTCGAGATGCTCTTCCAATCCGAGGACGACCGGCATAGAGAATTCCTGAGCGAAGTCACGATTGCTGAGCGTGTCTCCGATTACGACGAAGGGCGCCCCCTCTCCAGAGGTCGTATGCAGATCGACGACGTAGATGTCGCCTTCGGCATGCGTGAAGACCTGCTCCATTTCTGCCAAAAGGTCATGACGCTCGACGACCTCGGTGGTGCGTTCGGGCGTGCCGACCTTGGGCAGGCTTTGCTCGATCTGCCGGGGCAGCCAGAGGCGGTTGAGATCGTGGTCGATAAAGCGCTGACGTCGGGACAGTGCGGTCAGATTGCCAATGAGTCCGATCAGTTCGCCGCGATTGAGAGCGACTTCGGCTTCGAGGGAAGCGAAGACACGCCTCAGCGCCTCGACTCCAGCCGGCTCGTTGCCGTGAATACCGCCGATGCAGATGAGGGTCGAACCGGGCTCGCCGCCACGTACTCGACCTATGACGCGACGGAGCGGTTCTTCGGTCTCCGGGTTCTCCGCGGACAGCGCCGTCGGGTGTGTCACTGATCCTTCAACTTCTCTTCGAGGAATTGGCGGGCGATGTGCATGAAGTCGCGTTCACCGATGGTTCCCACCAGTTTCCCGGCTTTGACTACGGGTAGAACCGAGACGCGGTTGCGGTGCATGAGTTCGATAGCTTCTGTCGTCGGAGTTTCTGGCGGAACGGTGATCGGATCTCTCACCATCACGTCTTTGACCGGCATGGCAATATTGGGGTCACCGATCTGCCCCCGTGTCAGCAGGCGTAGAAGCGAGCGATACGACACCAGACCGACGATCTCGTGATAGTCGTCCTCCACAAGTACGTGACGGATCTGTTTTTGGTCCATCAGAAACGCGACCAAGTCGACGAGCTCGTTCTCGTGAACGGTGAACAACTCCGTTGTCATGTACTGTTCGACGCGGAGGTAGTTGTTCTTCCAGCCGCCACCTTCCTCCAGGCGAGCGAGAGGCCACTCGTGACCGGGCCGACCTTCGTGCTGCCGAGTCGCGGTAGCGGCGGTCAGAGCGGCCAGGCGTTCCGAACTCGTTCCGTGCCCCTTCATCTGGGCGAGCGAGCGCATCAACCACTGTGCTCCGGTAATACAGCTGGCGACGCGCTCTTCGACCACGCCCAGGTAATGATCGACATCGCTCGGGTCGACATCCGCTTCGGTGAGTCCTCTGCGGGCCAGGGGGATGAGACGATCGAGGGTCAGTTCCTTTGCGCCGATCGTCTCATCGTTCAACCAGGTGAAGGTCGCGTTGAGGCCGTGACGGGCAGCGTCGAGGAAGTTCTTCTTGGCATCGTCGAAGTCGATGAACTCCCTGACGTCGCCGAGCTCGGCAGCGAGACCGAGTACCGAGCCTATCCAGAGAGCTGCGTTGGCCACTTCGTCGAGCACTGTGGGGCCTGACGGAATCGCCCGGCACTCGATTCGCAAATGAGGCTTGCCGTTGCCGCGTCCGTAGCAGGGGCGATTCCACCGATACACCGTGCTGTTGTGAAGCTGAAGGGCCGCCAGCTCCGGCACGCCACCCTCATCCAGTACGGCCAACGGGTCCTCCACGACTTGGGTCGGCAGTAATGAGCGGAAACGAACGATGTCCTCCTGAAAGAGCTCGATGACCGAGCTCTTGACCCAACTGTCCCCAAAGCGTACCCGCGGAGTCCTGTCGCGTAGGTGCTTCGTGGCGGCGCGCGTGTCGACCGATTGTTGGAAGAGAGCGATACGCGTCTCGGACCACAGCCGGCGGCCAAAGAGAAGCGGTGAGTTGACACAACTGGCCAGAACGGGCCCGAGGACCGCCTGCGCCGAATTGTACAAGAGAGCGAACTCCTCAGCGCTGACCTGGAGGTGTACCTGACAGCTCGTGTTGCAGGACTCGAGCATCACCGAGTCGTGCTCCACGTTGAGTTCGTCGATTCCTTGAATCTGAAGTCGAGCCGGCCCTCCACGCATCCGCGTCATCGCGTCGTTCAATGCGTAGTAGCGATCTCGCGGCGTAATATTGTCGAGTGTCGCGTCGGACTTCTTGAGGGTGGGGAGGATTCCCGTCAACACGACTTCGGCCCCTTCTCGCTTGGACGCCTCCCTGACCGTCTCGATATGTCTCTTGAGGTTGCGCTCTAGAGCCGCGAAACAACCACCGGCCAGCGGCAGCGGCTCCAAGTTGATTTCCAGGTTGTAGCGAGCCAGCTCGGTGGTGAACGCCCCATGCCCCAGCCTCTCCAGGACCTCCAGCGCGACCATGGCGGGCCGCCAACCGCTGTCCACAAGAAACAGTTCCTGCTCCATGCCCAGCCTGCGTGCGCCCGCTTCGATCTTCCCTTCGGCGACCAGGCGCTCGAGAGCGTACAAGTCCCGCAGCATAGAGCGCGTGAAACCGCGGATGGCCTCCGGCTCACGGTTGGCTTTGACGTCCTTTCCCACTGAGAGCCCCTCCGTTGCTGCCTCGATATGGGCTCCACGGCGCGCAGAGCGGCACCGGGCAGCGCCTCAAGTTAGGTGGGTGACTCCACTAAACTTACCCCCCCTCAATCGATAACGAAACTGCATACTGACTGGCCATCGGCCCCCGCCTGCCCCCGCACCCCCACCCCTCTCGCCCGCCCCCGGCCGGCCGCCCGCCCGCCCCCCCTCGCCCCGCCTGCCCGTTTCGACCGGGCGACCCTTTGGACCCCTCGCGCATCTATACAGGGTGGAATGAGTAACGATTCGATGGCACTGGCCCACGTCGAGGTGGCACGTGCCCGGGCGGGCGACCTCGAGGCCCTGGAACGCGTGTATTTGGCCTTTCAGGATCCGGTCTACCACCTGGGGCGGCGGATCTGTGGGAGCGAGGAGGACGCCGAAGATGTACTGCAGGAGACGTTTCTGGAGGTCTGCCGGTCCATCGGGAAATACCGGGGCGAAGGCTCGCTGTGGGGATGGGTTCGCCAGGTGGCGGTCAGCAAGGCACTCATGCTATTGAGGCGCGAGCGGGCTCGCGGCTCGGGCGCTGCGCGGCTGGACGGGCTTTCCCCGGACTCTCTGGGTGTGACGCCGCTGGAGCCGACCGGACCCATCGACTTGGAGGTCGCGCTTGGACGTCTTTCACCGGTGACTCGTGCCGTTCTCTGGCTGCACGATGTCGAGGGCTATACGCACGAGGAGATCGGTGAACTGATGGGGAAGACGGCGAGCTTCTCGAAGTCGCAACTCTCACGGGCGCACAAGCGCCTCCGGGATTGGTTGTCATGAAGGTGCGAGAGCAACACCTGGTGATGGAAGAGCTTCTGGCGCTTCGCGATGGTGAGGGCCCACGTTCTGCGCGGTCGCACCTCGAGGGTTGTGAGACGTGCCGCGAGCAGTTGGAGCGATTGTATCGGGTGCGGGCCGAGCTGCGCGCGCTTCCCGGCTTCGTGCCTCCCAGGAGCCTCTGGCCGCGAGTGGTGCAGGAGTTATCGCGCCGGCGAGGTCGAAGGCGGCTGAGCTACCGGTTGCTGGGTCTTGCGGCCGCGGCGGTGCTTGCGGCGGTGGTGGTACTGCGCGGTCCCGCCGTCCGGGATTCGTCCACTGGAGCTCGGGATGTGTGGGTGGCCGAGTCAGCGAGCCAGGATCTCGGGCCGATCATCACCCGTTCGCAGGAATTGGAGTCACTGTTGCAGGTCTATCGCCCGGAGTATCGGGTTTACGACGCTCCAACCGCGCTGGCGGTCTCGGCTCTCGAAGATAGGATAGTCTTGATCGACAGGATGCTGGTTGAGAGCCGAAGGGTGGGTCTGGAGCGCGAGCTCTTGATGGGCTTGTGGGGAGAGCGCGTAGACGCTCTGGAGGCGTTGGTCGGCCTGCAGGTCATTCAAGGACCGCAACGTATTTGGCGATAGTCACATGAGATCAGCAGGAGGAGATTGATGAGGGTGGAAGGATTGTTCTTAGCGGGCGCTCTGGTGCTCATGGGGTTCGTGCAACCGGCCCGAGCTCAAGAAGAGATGGAGCACCAGGAGTGCGTGTGCCCGGAGCCTTGGTCCGTGCGAGTTTTCCCCGGGGGCGGCGATCATGCGGAGCTCGTTTGGTTCGGCCAGCGCGCGCGGCTCGGTGTGTTGGTCAATACCGAGGCGAATGCCGAGACGGACCGTTATGGAGCGCTGATCACCGGCGTGACTGATGACGGTCCTGCGTCCAAGGCTGGACTCGAGAAGGACGACATCATCACCAAGCTCAACGGCGAGAGTCTGTTGAGTGGAGGTGAGGCGTACGATGAAGACGAGTCTGCGCCGGGCATGCGATTAATCGAGCGAGCTGGAAAGCTGGAGCGCGGCGACACCGTGGAAGTCGAATATCGGCGCGACGGCGAGGTCGCGACGACCAAGCTGGTGGCTGGCGAATTCGAGAACCGCTGGGATATCGCGGCGCGCGACTTCGGCGAAAACAGCCGTCTGCGAAACCTGTTCGAGCGCGCGATCGAAATTCCGGAGGTACATGTTCGCGCACCGGAGTCCTTCGCGTTTCGGTTGGGCGCCAGTTACCCCGGCCTGGAGCTGGTGTCGCTCAGCCCGGAGCTCGGCGAGTACTTTGGAGTTGAAGAGGGGGTGCTGGTGGTCAGCGTCCCCGAGGGGAGCGAGCTCAACCTAAGAGCGGGGGATATCGTCAAAGCGATCGATGGCCGCGAGGTAAAGAGCCCGAGCCACGCGATGCGCATACTTCGCTCGTATGAGGCGGACGAGTCGGTGACTTTCGAGGTGGTGCGGAAGAAGAAGACGACGAACGTCGAAGGGAAAGTCGGCGAGCCTGGCGGGTTGGGAATGAACGTCCTTCGGATCGAAGAGAAGCGTTGAGGTCAACGTCGGCGCTAGTCCGGCATCGAAGCGAGACGCGGCGCCCGAAGCCAACGAGGCTCCAGGCGCCGCGTGCCCTACCTGGTCGACTAGGCTATATCCGCTTCCACAGGAACTCCGCCCGATCCATCCGCTCCTCGATCTTGGTCGCGTACTGCCGGTACCAGCGGCTCTCGCTTGCGGGGTTCCAGCGTGCAGGTCTCGGCAGGCCAGCAGCCAGCATCGCCGATTCCTCATTGCTCAGATTCGCCGCGGCTTTGCCGAAGTAGTGTCGCGCCGCGGCCTCCGCGCCATAGACGCCGGGTCCGAACTCAACGACGTTGAGGTAGACCTCGAGAATGCGCTTCTTGGTCAGGTTACGCTCGAGCTGGTAGGCGAGCAAAGCCTCTTTGAATTTTCGAAGCGGGTTTCGCGAGGGAGACAGCCAGAGGTTCTTGGCCAGCTGCTGCGTGATCGTCGAAGCGCCGCGAGTCCTGCCACCGCTCAGTGCGTCGCGGGCGGCAGTCTTGATCTCGCTCAACTCGAAGCCGCCGTGTGAGAAGAAGCTGATATCCTCTGCGACCAGAACCGCCCGCTTCAGGTTGGGCGAGATTTGGTCGTAGCCGACCCAGTGCCAACGCGGGACCGCCGCCTTGCCGGCACCGGCGGCCCTTGCCGCATAACGCTCGATGAACGCGGTGGTCTGAGGATTCTGGCTCGCGAGCCTGGCCACATCTGGCCAGGTCGCCGCTTGGTATGTGCCCAGCCCCAGAAATGTCAGAATCAGGCCCAAGCCCAGGCCCAGCACCATCCGCTTCCAGCGATTGCGCCATCGACGGTCCGCCGGCCGGCTTGACGCGCCTTCTGTTTCCTGCAAGGCGTCGTTCGCCGCTGTATCTGGATCTACTGGCATTACTTACCTCTTATCGGCGGCCGCGCCCCTGGCGGCGGTGCCGTGTACGTCTCCCGCAAATGAGCTGAATGAACGCTGTAAGAAAACCGGTCTGGCTCCTCCCTTCAAGGGGGGCGTCGGCTCGCTCGCACCCGATCATTGCTTGCGGATCGCCGAGTCCAGATTCTATAAACAGCCCGGTGCCCTGGCACGTATTCCCAGTAGGTCCGAGTACAGGTCAGGGATCGTCAGCAGTACAGGTTTGTCCGATGGATAACGGAGTCGGCTGTTGGATGAGAAAGACCTATCTGCTCTAGCCGTTGCCTGTCGGCGGGGTGACGAGCGCAGTTTCAGGCTGCTCGTCGAGACCTTGAGCCGCACCCTAATCGCCACGGCCTATCGCTACACCGGCGACTGGGAATGGGCGCGCGACCTGACTCAGGAGACGTGGCTCAAGGTTTACGCTCGTATTCACCGTTACGACCCAGCTCGCCCGTTCACCGCTTGGCTCTACGCTGTCCATCGGAACGGCTGTCTCGACCACCTGCGGAGAACTTGGGTGCGTCTGGAGTCGATGCCAGGCGAAGAGGCGTTGATTCGGATGAGTGGCAGATCGGAAGACGATCCGCAGTACGATCTGGAGCGGCATGAATTTCATGAGCGGCTGCTCAAGGCCCTGGGTCAGCTCAGCGAGAGCCAGCGCCAGGTATTCGTTCGCGTTGATCTGGAGCAGAACGACCAAAGGGAGGCCGCACAGGCGTTGGGGATCAAGTTCGCGACCCTGAGGACGACGCTGCATTTCGCGCGGAAGCGTATGGCAGCGGCACTTCGAGAGACGGAGGAGGTTGGGTGAACAAGGGAATCGACTGCCAGGTATTTGAGGACCAACTCGAGGGATTTTCGCGAGGCACGCTGTCGGAGGAAGGTATGGATCAGCTTCGCCTTCACGCGCGCTCGTGCCTCGACTGTGCCATGCAACTCAAAGTGCACCGGCACCTGGCTGTGCCCTCACTGGAAGATCTGGAGGGCGAAGTGCCAGACGCTTGGGTGGACTCGATGTGGCCGCAGGTTCAGGCTGAGATCGCTCGGCAAGGGTCTCGAGGCGATCGCGTGTTGAGAATGCGGCGTGTGTCCGGCTGGTTCATTCCCGCCACCGCAGCTGCCGCCGTTCTTCTTCTGTTGAGCGTTGCTCTGCTTTATCAAGAGATGCAACAGTTGCGCGCGAGAGAGCGCACTCTAGTGCAACAGGTCGCCGACCAAGAAAGATGGCTGGCGGAACTCGACCTGCGCACCACTCCCAATGCCCTGGCCCGCACGGCCGGCTTGGGCGCAAGTCGCAGCTGGCAGCGCATGCTCGCTCGCACCGATAACGTCACGATCTCTGAGCTGACGGCCGCGCTGTCTGGCGTGCAGGCCGGCACGATGGTCTTGGACGCCGTTGAGGCGGAGCGTCTGATCCGCAGGGTTCCGTTTCTGCGAGCGACGGCCTGGAGTAGCGCGCTCGAGGAAATCGCAGTGGAGGACGGTCTTCAGGCCGACGAGGCTTTGCGGCTCCTCGAGGCGTTGGCACTCGCGCCGGAGCGAAGCGTGCGCACGTCGCGGCTTCTCGAGTTCACGGCCGCGTCGATACGCGTGGGGCGATCCTAAGCAGGTGAAACTAGAGAGGTGATAGATGATGAAATCGAGCAGAACACCGCTTCGGGGAATCGTCGCCGCTCTGTCTGTTGTCGGGCTGTGGGGTTGCATCGAGTACGAAGTGGAAACGACTCTCAACCCGGATGGCAGTGGAGTGCGCAGCGAGCGAATCGAGGTCGACGAGAATTCGGATGCCGAATTTCGGCCGACGCCGGAAGCTTTCGTAAGTCTAATGAACGTGTCTGAGGATCAGGGCTGGACACACAGCGTGGAGGGCGAGAAAGAGGAAGCCGCTCATGTGTTTACGCGGGATACCCGGATACGGAGGCTTGCCGATTGGGCGGACCTCAGCGGCAGCGTTCACATCTCCGGCGTCCCGGAGGGCGGTGCTGGCGCCCTTGGGACGGGTGTGGATGCGGCCAACCGTGGCTTGTCCGATGTCGGGTTCTGGAATTCGGTTCGGGTAGAGGGTGGACGAGGAGAATCGGGGCGGACCTATACGTATCGGGAGAAGTTCTACTGGGAGAACTTGCTCGGTGCACTGATCGACTTCGAGATGGGAGAATTCAAGCGCGCGTTCAAGAGCCGTTATCCCGATCTCGATCCTGAGTTACGGGGCCAAGTCATCGGATTGGTGAAGGGAGGGCTGTGGACGAGCTCCGAACAGGGTCGTTGGGATATGGACGAAAGTGAACGCGCCCGGACCTTCGCTTCACTTATCGCCGGCCTGTCGGCCGAATCGGTTCGCCTGGTGCGAGTCCAGTATCCCAATGCGGATGACAGCTTCTTTGCCGAGGCGTACAGTCGCCTCTTCGTTGAGGGGAGTGAGGAGGCCGATGCGCAGTTCGAAGCTTGGCTTGAGGAAAAGTTGCCGGGTACCGTACTGGCCGGCAATTCGGAGATCGTGTACCGACTGAACATGCCGGGGAGAGTTGTGGAATCGAACGCGCACGAGCGGGACGGTGCGACGCTCGTCTGGAAATTCAGTCCGTGGGATGCGTACAGCACGGCTGTCGAAATCTACGCTGAATCACGGGTACAGCAGTAGCGAGACTAACTAGCTCACCGGCGCCTGGGGGCCAACGTATTATTGGAGGGTTAGCTCTTCGAAGGCGCGGCGCACGTATACGGGGACCATGGCCCGCCGCCACTCGCTGTCGACGATGAGGTTGTCGAGGGGGTCGCATTGGCGATGCGCCTGCTGTGCGATCTCCTCGATGTTTTCCGCTGAGAGACGTGCACCGACTAAGATTTGATCGAGGCCGCCGATTCGGCGTGGCTTCGCTCCCAGCCCGGCGACCACCAGCGCGATCGATTCCACGACTCCGTCCCTACTCGACATCACTG
>JBDHAI010000055.1:0-10513 GCA_039588155.1 Gemmatimonadota bacterium
AGCACGCCCATACGCATCATCGCCCGCGGCCCGTCTGGCACGTTGACCGCATCCACGCCGGCTGCCTTGAGCCGGTGGACTTTGTCGAGAACGTCGGCAGGATCGCAGCCTTTGGCAGGGAGAATCTCCACGCTGGTCACCAACTCGCCCGCCGTGATCTTGCGAGCGAGCTGTGAGCGCTCCGGCGTGGGAACCGGCTCGGCTCCGGGCTCCGCCTCTCGGCGTTCGACGTCTCGTACCTTCTCGACGACTACCGCGCGGCGCTGAGGCCGCAGCGCACGGACCTGGGCGGCCATGGCACTGATGTGAGCGGGCGTCGTACCGCAGCACCCGCCGACGAAACGCACGCCGGCTTGGATCAGCCTGCGCGTGTATTTGGCGAAGTACTCGGGCGACGCCATATAGATCTTCCGGCCCTCGATCTCCCGTGGGAGCCCGGCGTTGGGCATGGCTGACAGGGGCAGGTTCGTCACCTCTGCCATCTTCTGTATGGCCTTGAGAATCATTGCCGGTCCCACGCTGCAGTTGAGACCGATCACATCGGCACCTACGTCCTCCAGGTGCCGGGCGATCCGGGCGGGATCATAGCCGTACATCGTGTTGCCATCGGTGTAGACGGTCATCTGTGCGATGACCGGCAAGTCGGCGGCCTCGCGGCATCCGAGCACTGCCTGCTCCACCTCCGACAGTTCGCTGAAGGTCTCGACGATGAAGAGGTCGGCCCCACCGGCTGCCAGCGCCGCAGCCTGCTCGCGGAAGTACTCGCGTGCCTCCTCGCGAGCCGTGGGCCCGTAAGGCTCGATACGGATGCCCAGCGGACCTATCGAGCCCGCAACGAACCGATCATCGCTGGCGACCTCCCGCGCCAGCTCGGCGCCCAGCCGATTGATCTCATGGATCTTGTCGCCCAGAGCGTGCTGTTCGAGACGCAGACGATTTGCGCCGAAGGTGTTGGTCTCGAGGATTTCGGCACCCGCATCGCGGTAAGCTTTGTGAACCTCGCGCACCAGGTCGGGCCGTTTGAGGTTCATCTCGTCGTAGCTGACGTTGATGAAGACGCCGCGCTGATACAGCTCGGTGCCGAGCGCGCCGTCGAAGAGGTGGGCGCTGCCGTTTTCGATCAGGGACCTGAAGTCCGGCATCCTTCTTTCCTCCCCAGCCATGGGCGCCGCGCAAGCGCAAAACAAGACGCGACCCGTTCATTCAATCGATGCGAATGAGCACGGGTCGCGAAATCTTCGGCTCCTGCCGCGGAGTCGCCGCTTCCGGAAAACTAAACGCGGCGCCCGGCTCTTTAGGCTTTTTTTATGGTGGTTGCAATCGGCCACAAATCAGTCCACCACGTTTTGCTAAAGTACCGCCAAGGCCAGCACAGTCAAGCGGCGGCCCCCGAGGCCCCGGGACCCGGCCTCTGGCGTGCGGGTGTAGATTGAGTATTATGTCGCCCCACACACAACGCCAACGACGAGGTTCGCTGCCGTTAGCCGACCCTAAAGCATTGATAGAGTACGTACTTCTCGACCTGGAGCGCATCATGAAATCGTTCACGCTCAGCCTCATCTTGCTGGGAAGCCTCGCGACCACGCTACCCGCCCAGGAAGCCATGTCCCTCCCCCAGGCCAAGATGCAGGAGCTGCAGGCCTTGGTGGGCGCTTGGGAAGGTACGGGTTGGGTGGAGTTCGAGGGCACGCCACGCCGTGAGTTCACCGCGATCGAAGAAGTGGAGAGCAAGCTCGACGGTCTCGTCTTGACGATGGAGTTGACGGGCAAAGGCATGCTTCCCGAGCTCGAGGAACTGGGTGAGATCGTCTTCCACCATTCCTTCGGAATCGCGACCTACGACGCCGTGGACAATCGATACCGGATGGCCACGTTCAGAGAAGACGGAACGATCCGTATCGTCGATGTCGAGGTCTCCAACGGCGGGATGGAGTGGAGCTACGACGATCCCGAGCTCGGCACCGTCCGCAACACCGTGAGGCTGACCGAGTCGGGGATGTACTACGCCGCCGGCAGCTTCCGGCACGAAGGCGGCTGGAGGCAGTTTTATAAGCTCGAGCTCGAACGCAAGATGTAGATTGCCGAGAGGGGCGGCTTGATCAGTCGTCCCCCGCAGCAGCTTCGAAGCGCCGTATCAGAGCGACGACCGCTGCATCGGTTGCCGACTGCGCGGCATCGCCACCCGCGTTGGCCACGGCAAACAGTCCCAGATCGCGTTCCGGGGCGAGCCAGACCACCGCCCACCACATGGTGTTGCTTCCGTTGTGGTTCAGCACCGTCCCGCCGGCCCATTCCCGCTCTCCGACACCCCAGCCAAGCGAGTACTGAGTTCCAGGCGCCGGCGTGTGGAGTTTCTGAAAGGTCGCTGCGGATACCAAGCCGTTCGACCCACGCGCGCCCGCCAGATGCTCCACCATGTACTTCGCATCGTCAGCCAGCGTGCTGTGCACGGTTCCCGCCGGACCGAGCGCGGCTGGATTGTCGGCCAATGGGCCCGGCTGGACGGCAGCCCAGCTCGAGCCTTGCGCGAGGTGGCCCCAAGGCTCGTCGCGAACACCGGGCGATCCCGGCGCCAAGAAACCGCTGGAGTCCATGCCCAATGGCACAAACACCTCGCGCTGCATGAGTGCCTCCCACGACTCATCCATCACCCGCTCCAGCATCGCGCCCGCGACGATGTAGCCGGCGTTCGAATAGAGGGACTCACCACGCTCGCCGTCCGGCGGCAAGGACAAGAGCTCGCTTGCGAGGCTTCGGCGCTGCTCGCGAATCGGGGACGGATCCTGACGTAGCGTGGGCCATGACGGTGCACGTCCCACGTCTTCCACCAGACCCGCGGTGTGATAGAGAAGCTCATCCAGCCTAACATCGACGTACTCGGAGCGGATATCCCCGACGAGGTCGGGAAAGACCTGGCCGACTGTGGTGTCCCAGGGCAGGGCGCCCCGCTCGACCAGCACGGCCGCCAGGTTTGCCGTCATCGCCTTGGTCAGCGAGCCCACGTGCCAGCGATCCTCGGACGTCACCTGTTCTTCGAAGCCGATCGCGCGTCGACCGGTCGCGGCCAGCTCGACGATCTGACCCTCATGCACTAATACGGCGGCCAGAGCCGGTAGATTGAACTCGGCGCGGATCGTGTCCAAGACCACCCCAAGCTGCCCGTCCCCGGCGACTCCCACATCCTCGGTCAAGCCGCTGGGTCCGTCGCTACCGCAGTTGATAATCAGCGAAGCGAACAAGATCGCCGCGACTAGCCTCATTCTGTTTCTAAACAATCGCACTTCCTTCCGTTATCGTTGTGCTCACCTCAGTGCGGCGTCCGAAACACAACGGCGGCGTTGATACCACCAAACCCGAACGAGTTCGAGACCACGATGCCGACCGACTGATCGCGACCGCCGCCCGCCACGTAGTCGAGGTCACAATCGGGATCGGGCTCACTCAGGTTCAACGTCGGCGGAATCCAGCCTCGCTCGATCGCCAATACCGAGATCGCAGCCTCGATGGCACCCGAGGCGCCGAGCGGATGGCCGTAGAAGCCCTTGGTCCCGCTGACCGGAACACGGTACGCACGTTCGCCCAGCGCCGACTTGATCGCCTTGGTCTCAACGGGATCGTTCAGTCGTGTCGACGAGGCATGTGCGTTCACATACTCCACTTCATCGGGGACGATACCCGCATCCGTTAGCGCCAACTCGACCGCGCGGGCCGACTGGATCCCATCGGGACGTGGTGCCGTCATGTGATAACCATCGTTCGTGGTGCCGAATCCGCAGACTTCGGCATAGATGCGCGCATCGCGCCGCACCGCATGGCCCCACTCCTCCAGCACGAGCACCGCTGCGCCCTCACCCATCACGAATCCGTCTCTCCCTAAGTCAAAAGGGCGACTGGCGGTCGCTGGGTCGTCGTTTCGCTTTGACATCGCGCGGATCAACGCGAACGCGCCGAAGGTGAGCGGCGACAGTGGGCACTCGACGCCGCCGGCCAACGCCACATCAGCCTCACCATCACGGATCAACCGGAAGCCGTGTCCGACACCGATGGCACCTGAGGCACAGCTCATTCCGTTGGTGGAGTTCGGCCCGGTGAACCCGTATTCGATGGCGATGTTGCAGCTGGCCGATCCGACATAGACCGCCAAAGCCAACAATGGATTGACGCCGGCAGGGCCTTCGGTCAAGTACAGTTCGTGCTGGCCTTCCGCGAAAGCCGCGCCGCCCAACGCCGAGCCCATCTGAACGGCGACTCTGTCCGGATCCAGCGTCCCCGGATCGAGATCGGCGTCGCTCAATGCCATGCGAGAGGCCGCTACGCTGAACTGGCCGAAGCGGTCGAGCCGCCGCGCTCGCTTGCCGTCCATATGGTCGGTGGGATCGAAACCGTTGACCTCGGCCGCCACACGACAGCGAAAGGGTTCGGGGTCGAAGCGCGTGACGCGGCGAACGGCGGATTCCTCGTTTCTCAGACCCGCCCAGAGCCCGTCCACACCCGTCCCCGTTGGAGTTAGGCACCCAACCCCGGTCACGGCGACACGGCGCCGACCGTTCACCGAAGCATTGCGTTTGATGATCACAAAGCCTCCACTGCTGCTTTTATCCCGGCCAACGTCATGCCGGCGACGTGGTGTATGAAGACGGGGCCGATCACCCGGTCGGCAGCCAATTTGCCGACGAGCGGCCACCGTGGTCCCTCCGGCCAGACATGCACGATCTCCACGTGCGTGCCCACTCCGTCAGGGCGAAAACGCCACTCCACATCCATTCCCCTAGTTACACCATCCACGTGATGATAGCGAACCACCGGGGCTGATTCGTCAGACCACATCTCGCTCACCCACCATACGGGGTAACCCACAGGTCCGAACCTGCGGCTCGCGGCCATCTCAATCAAACCTCGACCGAAACTGTCGCGGCGCCGATACCGCACCCACCTGTAGTGTGAGAGGATTTGAGGCCAGCGCTCTACGTCCGCTGCCATCTCGAAGCACCGCGTCGGCGACGCAGCCATACGAATCTCGTTATGTGTCTGCATCTGAATCGCTCACCATGCCATAGGCCAGGCGTGCCCAGAGTACGGGATCGAGCAGAGTAGCGGGGTGGGCAACATCGCCGGTCGCACGGAGCAAACGCCTGGCCACCGCTTCACCGCCCGCCAGCCCGCGAACGAAACGAGAAAGCACGGCCGGTCGATTGGTGGCCGCCTCGATCACCCTCTGCAACGCACGCTTAGGCGCAAGCTCGCGGCCCAGGACACGTTCGTAGCGACTGAACTCTTCGACCTCCTTTGCGGGGTCGCGCTCACAGCCTTCGATCGCCTCCACTGCCAGACTGGCGCTACGAAGCGCCTGATAGATGCCCTGCCCGGTAAAAGGATCGTAGTAACCCGCAGCGTCGCCCACGAGAAGCACACCCGGCGCCCAAGGACGCCGAACGGGATGATCAAACGGACCTGTCACCATCACCTTGCGCTCCAGCCCAGAGCGCCGGACGCGATCGAGTACGTCTGGGAATTCTGCTAAGGACCCGATCATGAATTCGTACGCGCTACTGGCGATCTCCCCGGCCTCTTCCTGGGGAATCACTAGCGAGACGTTAGCGCCCATACCGAGCGGGGCATAGCCACACGTTCGACCGCCCCGCACTCGTAGCTCCCCGTACGAACCCGCGGCCTTCCCGTTCGCCAGATGTGCGACGACGGCGACCTTACGCAGTCGTGGTGTTCGCCTCGCAAGGCCGAGGCGTCGTCTCACGACCGACCGCAAACCATCCGCTCCCACGACCATCTTGGATCGAAACTCACGGATCTGGGTGCCTTCATGACCTAGAACACCGACCACCCGACCGTGTTGCAAGCAAACGTCGAACACCCGGATGTCAAAGCGAACCGTGGCACCGGCGCGCTCGGCCTCCCTCAGCAACGCGGCGTCGAAATCGCGCCGGCGCACCGCCCAACCCCGCAGCGGCGAACCGTTTGCTGCCTGGCCAAACACAGACTGGAACGTCCGACCATCTGGAGCTTCCACTCTCCAACCATCCAGAGTGTGCGGCGCGAGAGCACGTCTCAAGCGATCGGCCACCCCCAGGCGCGTCAGTTCCGCCACCGCACCCGGGTTCACGCAATCACCACACGGCTTGTCACGTGGGAACTCCGCGCGCTCCAGGATGAGCACGTCGCGGCCCTGGCGCGCCAGCGCCAGCGCCGCCGCCGCACCCGACGGGCCGGCGCCAACGATGGTGATTTCAGCGCTTGTACGGCTCACGCAGGTCGCCTCCATCGCAACGCCCAACGGAACCAAAGCTGCGGCTCGATCTCGGCCTCGAGACCGGCTCGCGCCGCGAGACATCGCGCCTCGCCTAAGCTGTACGCGCCGCGCATCGAGACCGTCGCGTCGTGTCGCGTATAGCCGTGGCTCCGCCAGACCGTGTTCGCCAGCGTCCACGCCGCCAGGTAGCCCGACCGGCACCGCCGCAAGTCGCTCACGATGATACCTAGTGAGCTGACTCGCGCCATCTCTCGTAGCACGGCGATGGCGTCGTCACGCGCCAGGTGGTGCAGAAAGGTGCTGCAGAACGTGACATCGAATTCGCGGTCTCGAGCCGGGATGGCACGAGCGTCGGCCCGAACCACGCGGATCGAGTCGCCGTTCGCCGTAGCGCACGTGAGACTTGCCGCCGCACGCACGACCTCGGCACCGTAATCGACCGCCGTCCCCTCGAAGCCTAGGCCCCGAACCATGCACCAGCGACCCATCGTCACCAGTATGTCGGCCCCACCGGCGCCGACGTCGAGCACCCGCAGGCCTTCGGGTAGACCATCGCCGATGAGCTTCCGAAGTTGATGCAGGATCGTAGCCGTCCCACCCAGGTACCGGTTCAACCAGGCCAGGTCGGCCAGGCTTTCGCCCAACAGCGCCGGATCCGGCGCAGGCTGATCCACCAACTCGGGTGCCATTACCCTTTCCATGAGCCCTCAAGAATGCGTCGATACCTCCACGAAGGCCAGTCAGTCACCGCTGGCGCAGGTTGACGTGAGATTCAACCGTACTCTATCGTGCGGGTGAGGCGCTCTAAGCTATAATCGCTGGGGCGCCGAGAGAGTTCCTCCCCCTCGCGTTATGGAACGCTCCGTGAAGATATCTAGCCGACTGATCTACATAGGTGCAGCGGCCAGTTCGACGGTGCTTATTTCCACCGCCGTTTGGGCGCAGGAGACGCCCGCTCGTCCCGGCATCGGGTTCGGGGCAGTGGCCGGATACGTCGACTTCAGTGGCGATACGTTCGAACGGATAGGCTCGACTTTCGGCTTCGAAGCGGCGGGAAGATACACTTGGGAAAGCAACATCCAAGTCGTCGCAGGCGTACACTACAGCAACCATGCCGTCGATGACACCGACGCTAAGCTCGGCACTTTGGTGCTCTTCGCCGACCCGCGCTACGTGTTTCCGATGATCGAATCGCAACGGTTCGCGCCCTACTTCGGCGCGCGCGTCGCATATGTCAGACTCGGCTTCAATGACGCGAGTGCCAACGGCGTGACGTTTGGCGGTGTTGCGGGCTTCTACTTCGAGTTTGTTCCCAGCTTGGCCTTCGAATTCCTCGGCTACTTCGGCGGGCTGCTACTCGATGCCGGGAGGGACGAGGGTATGCCGCTGGTGTCGGACGACACTAACGGGAGTATGGCCATGGTCATGGCCGGTCTCGTCTACACGTTTCCCTAGTACTACCTCGCGAGCCTCAGAGTCCCGGCCGGTAGCAGCAGGGCCCGCACCGGCGCCGCCTCCGCCTCGGCCAACCTCAACGGCAACGCTACGAGGTCGTAGTCGCCGGCTTCGGCGTGTGAGAGATCGAGGTTCTCGAGGATGGGAACGCCCGCGGCTCCGAGCACCCGGTGTGCCCCCATGGCGGCACTTACGATAGGGTCGACGGACGGCGAGTCTGTTCCATAGAGCAACAAGCCAGAAGCCACGAGAGCCTCGGCGCCCTCAGGCGTAAGCGGCGCATAGTCACTGACAAACTCCTCGGGTCGTACTTCATCTAGAGAACGAACAAGGACGCGTTCACAGCCCAACGCTCCACTCTCGGCGAGTAGTTCAGCCGTCACCAACTTGCGGCCGCGCAGATCGATAACGCGCGCGCGCCCAAGGAACGACGACAAATCGAATTCACCCGCCGTCGCGCCACCGATCTCGTAATGGGCAGGTGCGTCTGCGTGTGTTCCTACGTGTGGGCTGAGCTTAATGCGCGAAACCGAAACGTTGTCGCCCTCAGAAAGCTGCCGAGCCCACTCGAGCTCGAAGCGCGCGTCTCCTGGCCAAGTCGCCGTCTCGGCGGCCAAAGGACGCGTGATGTCAATCATAGGGCGTCTCTCCTACCCGGCTCCGCTTTGGCGGCGCTCCCCAGCCAAGCACATCGCGATCCACAGAAAGCCGGCCAGCCCCGGTCACGACTAGCGACAGGGCAATCATCAGGAGGGCGAAATCGAACTCGAAACCGCCTACGAATCCCCTCTCGAGCTTTACTTGCAGAATCGCGACCACCATGACAGCCGCAATGAGTGCAGCGGCGACTCGGGTAAACAGACCGACGATGACCAGCAGCCCGCCAAACATCTCAACGAGAGCTACAATCCAAGCCCAAACGACGGGATAGGGCCAACCCCAGCCCTCGATGTTGAAGCCCTCCGGCGTGCCCAAAGGGCCGTTGAGCTTGGCCCAGCCGTGCGCCATGAACACGAGGCCGACAGCCAGCCGCAGTAGGACCGTCCCCCACTCGGGAAAATACTTCGTAAGGAACCACCGCATAATCCGCCGCCGCCTCCGTTGTCGACGCTATCCCGAGCCGTTCACCGGCTCGATCTCGCGTCCCGCCGGACGGTCAGCTTCCTCCTCTTCCGTACCCGAACGGCTTCCGCGCCGCCAGCCAACCGTCTGTACGTAGACCTGCCCCTGCTTCAGCAGCGCGCCGCCGAAGCGATTGACGACCCGGTCCTGAACCCAGCGCCGCGTCGGCCGCGCCAACAGAGTGAACCCCAAGAGATCCGTCAGCAGTCCTGGAGTCAGGAGTAACGCGCCGCCCGCGAAGATCGAGAGTCCATCCAGGATTGGTCGGCCTGGAACTCTACCCTCAGCCAAATCGAGCTGCAGCGCGTGCCATGCACGCAGCCCCTCGCGGCTTGCCAGCGCCGCTCCCAAGGCACCTGTAACGACGATCAAACCCAACGTCGGCCATAGACCGATCCAGCGTCCGATCTGGATCAACAGCGCCAGCTCGACGATGGGGACGATGATGAACACTAAGATGAGTCGTTGAAACACCGTTACCCGTCATTCCACATACGATACCTACGCGCCGACACCACCCCGATGGCAATTGTCGCTGCTACAGCCGAACCGATGCCGCCGCCTGGCCACCCAGCGATACACAATTTCGGCAAGCGGCATGACGCCCGGCAGAAGAAAGATCCAAGCGAGCAACCGTGTGCGAGGCAACAGCCGCATGAGCTCGCGAGTCGCTGCCGCACCGTGCCAGACCGCACCCGAAGGCGCTACCAGGTGCATCGCGTCTGCCGCCGCTTCTTGCGTTACACCAAAACGCTCGAGCGGCGCGTATTGAAAAGGCACCGCATCGACGCGCCCTTGTTTATCCCAGCGTTCCACGAGCTTCACCTGACGCTGGCAGAACTCGCAGTCTCCGTCATATATGAGGGTCCACATCCACAAAGAATCAGTTTGTCGGACAACAGCGCCGCGCCTCGACTCTCACTCCTCCTTGTAGAACCAGGCTCCCGCCATGGCGGCGGCCAGCATCTCGAACAAACCCCAGGTCACCACGAAGACGAGGAGATCTGGATCGAACAACCCCAGCAGACCCTGGCCGATGGCCGGCCACAGGATGGCGAATAGCCAGACGAAGAACCCGGCCAGGATGGCCGTCTTGGGGCTGGCCCCGAAGCGGGGACGGATAGCCGCGTAGAGCCATACGATGAGGATACCGAGAACGAACCCCAGAGCGATGAACAGGCCGACTGTCGCCCCACTCGGCGGCGGCAGGTTCATCTCTCTATACACCAACTCCATGCGCTCGCCGATAATGCCCAGGTTCAGGACCGACTCGCCCACGTTGACGACCAAGCCGGCCAGCAGCCCACCAAGGATCACTCGCCCGACGTTGATCTTGCCCATGCCAGACCTCCGGCGTTGACGGCTCGTTTCGCTGTGGAATAGAGGAGGGAAGAGGCCGATAGCGCCCTCTCGCAACATCCTAGAATGCCCTTTCCGACGGTCGCTGTCCACCCCGCTGACGGACCCGCGGCTGGGCAATCCGTCGCTGCTCGCCCGACGGCGCCGCGACAGCTACAATTCGACGGTCCAACCACAACGTTTTGCCTGGAATCTGAGATGACAAGAAAGATCGCTATCAACACCGGCGGCGGCGACGCTCAAGGATTGAACGCCGTCATTAGGGCAGCCACGCTCTCAGCACTCAATCGCGGCTGGGAGGTCTATGGGATC
>JBDHAI010000056.1:0-12384 GCA_039588155.1 Gemmatimonadota bacterium
CAGGCTCGAGGATGACCCGGTAATAATGTGTGAGACGGCCCTTGGTTGCGATCGGTTCGGTTAGGCGAACGCGCCGAGTCGGGCGATCGTACCGCTTGAGCCCCATCATCTTCCGAAGCGCCGGCCGCACGAACACCTCGAAGGTGACCATCGCCGATACCGGGTTGCCGGGTAGCGCGAACACGGACATCGAGCCGAGGGTCCCGAAAGTAAAGGGGCTGCCGGGTCGCATTGTCACACGGTAGAAGAGAAACCGCATACCCAGCTCGTCGAGGACTTCTTTGACGTAGTCGTGATCTCCAACGGCCAGGCCGCCAGTGGTGATGAGCGCGTCGCAGCCGCCGGCCGACGCGAGGTGCTGGCGGAGGCTGACGCGGTTGTCGCGTGCGATACCTAGCGGCACCGCCGCTCCGCCACACTCCGTGACCTGAGCGGCCAAAGCGTAAGAGTTCGAGTTCATGATGCGGCGACCGGCGTGTACCGAGGCCAGGTCGTCGAAATCTGCCAGCTCGTCTCCGGTAGCGAGGATCCCCACTCGGGGTCGGCGGGAAACGGGGATCTCCGCCCGGCCGAGCATCGCCAGCACGCCGATCTCGGCTGGTCGCAGCAGCGTGCCGGCGTGCAGGGTTGCGTCCCGCGTCGCTCCCGTCCAACACCCGGACGGTTCCGGGGTCAGCTCCGGCCTCCGTATGCTCGATGCGCGTCACACCGTCGGCGCCATCTGGAACAGGTGCCCCGGTCATCACCTTGATCGCCTCGCCGTGTCCCAGCGTACGCGTCGGGAAACCGCCGGCCGCCACCTCCTCGACCAGGTTCAGCACTACGGGTTTCCCGCGACTCGCACCTGCCACGTCTGCAGAGCGGACCGCGTAGCCGTCCATAGCGCTGTTGTTCCAGGGAGGGTGTTCGAGCGCCGACTCGATGTCGACGGCGAGCACGCGGTCGCGGGCTTCGCTGATCGGCACGAACACGTGGTCCAGTTCCATAACCGTGGAGAGGATGAGCTCTCGGGCTTCATCAACGGACAGCCAATCGGGTTCACGTGGCTGGCGGGCGGTCGGCACTCGGGCGGTCATGACCGAATTCGGGACTCGCGCAGGATCAGCTCGGCCCGCTCGCGATCCTCGGGGGTGTTCACGTTCATGAACAGGGCGTCGGGATCGCCGTGAACGACGACATGTTGGCGCGCGATCGTGCGGACGCGAACGTCGGGGAAGAAGGAGATGACCTGGCGCTCACCGCGGTCGAGGGCCGAGCGAATGGCGGCACGGCATCGAGATCCGTAGAAAGCGTGCAGCGGCTCGAGTCCTCGGCGCGAATCGCTCTCTGGTGCGACGACTTCATCGGCGTTCGCTCCATCCGTCAGCAGACGCAGGAGCCCGGACGAGAGAAACGGCATGTCGCAGGCGACCACGAGCGCGCCGCGGCACTTTTCTTCCTCTGCCCATGCCACGGCAGTGTAGATGCCGCCCAACGCGCCTAACCCGGCGATCAGATCTGGACGCGTCTCGAGATCGAGCTCGCCGAAGGTGTCGACGTCGTTTGCCACCAGAACCACCCGGTCCGCTGCGCTCCGCAGAGCCCGGATCACTCGGTCGGCAATGCGCTCGCCGCCGACGGTTTCGAGCGCTTTCGGTCGGCCGGCATAGCGGCGGTTGGCGCCGCCCGCCAGAATCACTCCCAGCACGGGGAGCACTCCGGTCTCGGCGCGGCTCACAACTCTCCCTCGCGTCTAAGCTGTCCGTGTCTGATCTTCAGGCATTCGTCCATCACGACTCTTATGCCGGCTTCACGCGCCTTCAGTGCGGCCTCTTCGTTGAGCACACCGAGCTGCATCCAGATCAAGCGGGCACGTATTTCTATCGCCTCGTCGACGTGGGGTGGCACCGAATCGGGAGCGCGAAAGATATCGACGATATCGATGAAGCCCTCACCTGTTCGCGCCGATAGTAGGTCTGGATACGCTTTGAGGCCGAGTAGTTCGTCGTGTTTGGGGTTGATGGGCACGACGCCGTACCCTTGTTCGACCAGGTAGCGGGCGACCGTATTGCTAGCGCGGTACGGCTTAGGTGACAGACCTACAACCGCAATCGTCTGGGTGTCCCTCAAGATGGCGATCGTATCAGAATCTAGAGTCATGGCTGCCGCTGGCGGGAGTCTTTGAGGTCCAGTGCGGGCAAACCAAACTCCGGATCGAGGGATCGGCGCAACGGCTCCGGCAAGCTGCGGAGCGTCACTTCGAGCGTGGGGCGGACGACGCCCCGTCGAAGATGCCCCCCAAGGGTTGAGCCGTCGCGCCGGCCCAGCGTCACGTGTGCATGGACCAGTGGCTCGTCTTGATGGAGCGCGACGTTCCCGACGAGTGCCAGCACCTCGAGCTGTTCGTCGAGCTCGATGTCCATGTATTTCTTCTCTTGCACGTCGAAAAACGCGATCGTCGAGTTCAGCATCGCACCGATGCCGATAAAGCTCCCGGCAGCGATGCCCTCAGTGGCCAGAAACTCGAGGAAGCGATCGGGGAATAGCTCCTCGTCCTCGAAGCGGATGACGTACGTGTCGTCTTGCCTGACATATTGCATACAGTCTTCCGGTTGAGACGGGCTAGGGTAAGATCCTCGGCGTGATTCCCAGGAGGAGCTCGATAGCCAACTTACCCAGCATAAAGGGGACGAACCCGGCCAACGCTGTGGCCAGGGCGCGGCCGGTGGAGAAGTCGAGGGCCTGACGGATGGCCACCAGGACGGTTCCGATCATCCAGGCCTGGACGAGTAAGTACAACGGCAATCCCGCCCCGGGCAAGATCCTCAGCGCCAGCAGAATTCCGGGCGCTTGGGCGAAGCCGATGGTTCGCAAGAGCTCGCCCCAGTCTGCGGTGCCCTCGAACAGCTGCACGCCGACCAGGTAGCAGGTACCCGACCACAACGCCCAACCTAGGTAGGCTCCGATGACTCCTGCGATCAGGCCGTAAATGCCCGTGTCCAGGCTGCCGACGGCCGCGGCGAACGCAACCAGCCCGACGACGCCCGCCGCCTGGCCTGTAGCGCTCGGGTCGTGCTCGACTTCCTCGTAAATGTTGATTCGGAACGTCGCCGCGCCAAACAGGCGCTGGAAGAAAGACGAACGAGTCAGCGTTGCCGCCTCAGGGTTATCCATCGAAGCCCTCCGGGGACATTGAGGATTCGCGCGGCAATATAAGAGGACCCAGGCGCCGGCGGCCAGTTGGCCGAGCGGCTAGCACCGCCGATGTGTCAGCGCGAACTGACCCTGAGACCCAGGTAGAAATTCCGTCCAGGCGCCGGTTCGTAGTAACGGCCGCCGACAGCGTTGATGACGACCGAAGAGCTGTATCGCACGTCGAACAGATTGTTGAGGCCGAGAATCGGAAGGATCTGGAGTCGGGCAGTGCGAACGGCATATCCGAATCGCACGTCGAACACCACGTACCCGTCGTTCTCCTCCAGGTTGGCGTTGTCCACGAAGTAGCTATCCACACCGGTCGCCTGGATGTAACTGGTGAACCCCGAGCTCTTGAGGTAGTTCACGCGACCGTAGAGCCTGTGAATAGGAATGCCCGGTAGCCTATTGCCGCTGAAGTCGCCGGCTGCGGACCGGAAGTCCTCGAAAGTGAAGTCGGAGTAGGTGTAGGAGCCTGTGAGGGTCAGTCCGCTGATCAATAGGGCGGTGAACCCTGCCTCCACCCCATTGTGCACGCTCGAGGCGGCGTTTCGGAAGAATACGCGTTCGGTGATCGGAGACTCGGAACCGATGATCAGGTCCTCGATGTCGGCGTGAAAGACAGCTAGGCTATAGCTCAGGCGATCCCCGACCGTGCCCTTGAACCCTAGCTCGTAGTTCGTCGCCCGCTCGGGCTGCAGGGTCTCATTGAAGCCGCCGAGCGAATCGGTGAGCTCTGTCGTTGTGGGCGTTTGGAACGAGCGCCCGACGTTGGCGTAGGCGTTTAGCCAAGGCGCGGGCGTCCAGCGCAGCCCGACCATCGGGCTCAGTTGGTCCATGGTGCGGCTGCCGGAGTCGTCGGGGTCTTCGGCCGTCACCAGGCGATCATCGACCTCGAAGCGCACACGGTCGTATCGCGCGCTGATGCTCAGCTCGAGAGTCGGCGTGAACAGCCAACCGCCCAACGCGAACAGGCCGAGTCCGGTAACCCGTTCGTCCTGGTCGAGCGCCACCGGGCCCAGGCCCTCGTCGTCGCGCGGGCGCTCGACGCGGCCGTCGCTCTGCTGATCGAGGTCCAGGCCGGCGGTCAGCCCGGAGAATCGACTGCCGGGCGGGGCGAAGCGATACTCGACGCGTGCGCCGCCCGCCCACCGATCGAGCTCGATGAGGGTGAACGGGATGCGGTTCTCCAGGGTTCTGAAGAGGCCGTAGCCCATCACCGAAATGAGGTGAGCCTCGCTCAGTCGCCGCCGGTAGGTCACCCCGACCTGGCCTTGTTCCGACTCTTCGCCCAGGTCCTGACAGCCGCCGAAGCCGGGATCTGGTGGGCATTGCTCGAGTGAGAGGGCGAGGTCTCGGGCGGTGTCGGGCCGGACGCGGGCGATAGAGTCGGCCAACGTGCTGGGGCTCTGTGCTTGCGGCGCATTCGCGTAGTTGATCACCGCCGTCAAATCGGATCGCTCGTTCAGAACCCAACGTAAACGCGCGTTGATCAGGCTTGACTTAGCCGCGCTATGCAGACGATAGCCGTCGGAGCGAAAGAGGCCGATGTGGCCGAGGTAGTCAAAGTCGCCGGCGCGACCTCCGGCCTTGAGGTCGTATTTCTGATAGTAGCGGCCGTTGCCATAGTCGCCTCCCAGTGCCCAGAGCTCCGGCTTGATCGGCACGGCGGGGGAAGACTCGGTCTGTACGCTGATCACGCCGCCGGAGGCGTTGCCGTACAGAGCGGAGGCAGGTCCGCGAATGACTTCGATTCTCCCGGCTGCAGCCAGGTCGAGGTTGTTGAGTTGCGACTGACCGTCCGCAAGCGTCAGCGGAATACCGTCTTGAATAATGCGGACCCCGCGGACTCCGAACTGTGAGCGGGCGCCGAATCCCCGGATCGAGATCCGGTCACCCAAAGCGAGGTTGTAGCGGTTGGCCACGAACACGCCCGGTATCTCGGTGAGCGACTCGTCGAGGGAAATCGTGGCACGCAGGGCCTGGACTTCCGCTGCACCGAGCAAGCCAACGGCGTAGGGCAGTCGATTCACGCTCTCGCGGGAGCGCGAGACAGTGACGGTGATGCCTTGCAGGCGGTAGAGCGGGACGGAGTCCGGCGTAACGCTGTCCGGCTGCTGAGCGTTCGCCGGAGCGTTCAGGACGAGGGCCAGTAGACTTATCGTACCCGTGGTGAAGCGCCGCCGTGCCGTCATGTCATGTGGTGAGCTCTCGGGCGCTGAAGGTCAGCAACTGTTTGCTAGAACCAGAAGTAGGTGCCCAACGTGAGCTGGATGTTGTTCGTCCAGTCCTTGAAGGACGGAACGGGCGTAATTGTGGACGTCTCGTCGTAATAGCCGTCGGGCGTCGTAAGGCGCCAGATACTGTTATCCGCGGTGAAGCGGAGGCCCAGTCGCTGCCTGGGCACCCAGGAGAACGCGATGCCAATCTGGCCGAGGAAGCTCGTGCCGAAGCTGAAACGGTCGCGCGGTGTCAGCTGGCAGTTAGGGTCGCGTCCTTCGATGACCCCGGGCAAGCACGAGAAGCTAGGCGAAACGTCGAACACGATCCCGAGTCCGCCGTAAACGATCGGTACGATATTGTGCCACTTACGCGAACCTGTCAGATGGAGCTGCAGTCGGCCGGCGAGCATGACGACATCCACATCGGTCTCGCCGATTATCCTCTCCGCTTCATCTTCGGCCCGTGGATCGATGACTTCCCGTTTACTAGGGAAGTAGGCGCCGTAAACTCCGATGTTGAGTGGATCGGTCACGCGGAGAGTGAATTGGATGCCAGCCAAGGGGCCGTCATTGGCACCAAGGCCGGCCGCTCCTCGGTCGGCAAACATGTAGCCGATGAAGATCCCGATGTCCTTCTTTCTGTCGAGGAAGTCGTACGGTGATTTGATGACCTGGGCGCTCGTCTTGCCGGGGACGGCCAAGCTTGCCAGGACTATCAACAGCAGTGCAGCTTGCATCTTGCGCATAGGGGAGTTTACACCGGAGCGCCGCGTAGGCAAAGAGGCAATTGACAAACACGGACTCGAGAGTTAGGCGTGGTGTTGAGAATGCCGCGTAGCCGAGATGTTGTTCGGGGAGGATGATGATGAGCGTCGGGGTGCCACGGTCCTGCCGGCTTTTGCTGCTCTTGGCCGTTTTCGTATTGCCCTCGCAAGTGGCGGCGCAGTCCACCGCGCGAGTGCGGGTGGCCGAGGAAAACTTCCGCCGAGATCCTGGCGGTAGCCCGCTGGCCACCGTGTTTCGTGGAGCGGAGTTGCCCGTGCTAACCGAACAGGGCAACTGGGTCCAGGTCGCGCTCCAGGGCTGGATATGGGGACCCTCGGTTTCGCAAACTGACCGGGGCGGCTTCGACCTCAGAGTTCAGGTGGAAGGCGGTGAGAACCTGAGGGCGGTGCCGCAGGGGCAGATTCAGGCCCGCCTGCTCTTGGGTTGTCTGTTGGAGCGCGTCGGGTCCAGTGGCGACTGGTATCAGGTCCGACGTCGCGGCTGGGTGTGGAAACCCTCGCTCGAGATCAGCGCGGCAAGCGGCAGCGGCGGCGGGCCCGCGGTCACGCCGCCTCGGACACAGACGTCGCCAGCCAACGAGCCCGCCCTGATCACAGCACCTAACGCCCTCGCCGTTCACGCGAACCCCGATGGCGATACGATCGCGACTGTCGAGCCGGGTGGCCAAGCGCAGATCCTCGGGCGCTCCGGCGACTGGGTCCGTGTACGCGTGGATGGTTGGGTCTACGGCCCTGCGGTCCTCGACTCCGCTCTGAACCTCGCCGACACCGGAGATCTCACACCGGCACAGCTACGCGCCGATCCCGGCCGCTACAAGGGGGCCCTCGTTCGCTGGCGCGTGCAGATCATCTCGCTCCAGTACGCAGAACGCGCCCGCGCCGACTTCGAGGAGGGTGAGCCTTTTCTCCTCGCCCGAGGGGCGGCAGGCGACGCCGGTTTCGTCTACCTGGCGGTGCCCGAGGCCTTGCTCGAGCTCGCCAAGGGCCTCGAGCCCCTCGAGCTGGTGACGGTGGTGGGACGCGTCCGGACGGGGCGCTCGTTCCAGGTGGGAAGTCCGGTCATCGACCTCACCGACATCGAGGCGGCCGAGGGTTCGGACTGAGACTCGAGAAGCGGCCGACGCCGGATGTCGGGGTGCGGAACCCGGGTGTTCTTGAAGGGTTCAGAGGGGTGGCGGTCGGCCTCAGGCGGCCCTTCCAAACAAGTGTTTCCACGCTTTATTTCGGTAGCGGGTTCACAGCGCCCCAGGCGCCTTTCATTCCCGACGGTGCGCGGATTTAACGTCAGCCGCCTATCGTTCGTCCCATCAGCGGAAGCGCGCATCTTCGCTGGAAGCTTAGGGGGTAGAATGGCACGGCCTAGCAGGTTCTTCAGAGGCCTATTCATAGCAACGACGCTGGGTTTGGCGGCTGGCTGTGGTGGCGATGATGGTCCCACGGGGCTGGACCCCAACGTCTTCGAGGTCGCCATTGTCTCGGGTGGCGGTCAGTCGGGTATCGCGGGCACGGTCCTGGACGAACCGCTCGTCGTGCTCGTGCGCCGCAAGGACACGGGGGCGCCCGAGGACGGCGCCACCGTCCGCTGGCGCGTAGTCAGCGGCACGGGAGAGCCGACCCGTACCTCGACGGCGACAGATGAGAGTGGGCGCGGCGTCACGCGGGTCGTACTCGGCAACCTCCCAGGCGAGGTGGTTCTCCAGGCTGAGGTCGTGGGTCTGAACCCGGTGACCTTTGAGGCGATAGACGTGCTGCCGGCTCCGGCCATCCTGTCGGTGTCGCCTACGCAAGCCGATCCCGGCGACACGGTCGCCGTAACGGTCAGCAACCTCCCGGCCGCGCTCGCGGCGAAGGTCCTTTTCGACGGCGTTGCCGGCGTGGTGGTGAATCGTGTGGACGGCGCGCAGGCGGTACTCTCCACGGTCGTGCCTGCGCCTATCGGTGTCTGCTCGCCGGGCTCGGAGGTGGTCGACGTTCGTCTGCGGGCGGGTGGCCTGACCACCGGTCCCGTGGCGCTAACGGTTTCCGTCCCGGCGGACCCCTTTCAGGTGGGTCAGGTCCTGGTGATCGAGGGGACGACCGACGTCCAATGCGCGCTACTGCCGGCGGACGGAGGGAACGCGAAGTATCTGTTGGTGGCCCTGAGCGCGGAATTCGAACAGTCGGGCAACTTTCAGGTCACCCTGGGCGCCAACAGCGTAGCCTTTGCAGCGGCGGCCGCGAGCCCGCCCACCGACCATGTGACCTTCCACAATCAGTTGCGCGCCTTCGAACAGCGAATCGCGGAGCGTGGTCTGCCCTTGGCCCGGGCACCTGAGCGAGACGTGCAGCTCTTTGCCGGCCCGCAGGTCGGGGACACTCGTCAGTTCTGGGTGCTCAACGACCCGAATGCGACGGAGGACGGCCTGACGGAGGACGAGTTCGATCGCGTCACGGCCACGCTGAAGTTCGTGGGTGCCAACACGCTTCTCTATTTGGACAATGCCTCGCCGTCCGCGGGTCTTACGGATGCGGAACTCCAGTCTCTGGGCGAGATCTACGATCGCAGGCTCTACAACGTCGATGTCGACTTCTTCGGCGAGCCCACCGACGTGGACGACAACGAGCAGGTGATCGTGCTCCTCAGCCCGACTGTCAATAGCCTCACGTCTCGTGGCTCTGAGGGCGTGATCGTCGGCTTCTTCTTCGGGTTCGACCTTCTCGAACCCAATGGCTGTAGTGACTGCCGCTTCTCGAACGGCGCCGAGCTGTTCTACGGACTGGTACCGGACGCCGACGGGGAGTTCAGCGATCCCCGCAGCCGCGATCGCGTGCTCGAGCTGCTGCCGGGTGTGATGGTCCACGAGACCCAACACATGATCGGTCTCCGCTACAAGGTCTTCGAGAATCTCTCGACCACACTCGAGACCCTCTGGCTGAGCGAGGGCCTGGCACACACGGCGGAGGAATTAAGTGGCGATGCCGCCGACGCGGCCGGTGAAACGTCCTTGGCCAACGACCTCTACGCGTCGAATTTCGGCCGGGCGGCCCGCTACCTGTCGGAGCCCGAGGCCGCGTCGCTGACCTCCAGCGACGGCTCGGGCTCGCTGGGAGAACGTGGTGGCTGGTGGCTGCTCTTGCGTTGGGTTGGTGACCAGTACGGGGACTTCATCTTCCGCGATCTGACCCAAGCCGCACCGAACGGGGTGGCCAACCTGGAGGCACAGACCGGCGAGGACTTCTTCCGCCTGTTTGCCGACTTCTCTGTGGCCGCCTGGGCCGACGATCTGGAGATTCCCGGTATCGCGGAACGCTACCAGATTCCCAAGTGGCTGCTCCGCAGCATTCTGACGGAGAATGGCGACGGTGGGGCGTACCTGCTGCAGCCGACGCAGAGGACGTTCAGCACCTTCCGGTCCAACTCGATCACCGAGTTCTTAGCCGGGTCGAGCGCTTTCTACGTCGAGTTGGATGCGGCCGGCGATACCCAGGATCTGCAGCTCGAGCTGATGTCTGCGGTCGCGGATGCGGGGTTGGCGATCCTTCGATACGAATAACTAGAGCTCGTCCAGGACCTTTCGGATCGTCCAGAACTGCCGCTCGATCTCCGGCTTGAGGTCCTGTCGGCGAATCCCAAAGGCAGGGTGCAACATCGGGAGGAAGGTGATCTCCCGGCCCGCGACCGTCTTCTTCCGCGGTACCGCCGCCGCCTCGGTGATCTTCTCTCTTGGGAAGAAGCGCTCCAGCGCCACACGCCCCAGCAGCACGACCAAGTCAGGCTTGATCAGCGCCAGCTGCCGCTCGAGGTAGGCCTCGCAGTTGTCCATCTCCGGGGTCTTCGGGTTCCGGTTGTCCGGCGGGCGGCACTTCACGACGTTCGTGATGAAGACCTGCGAGCGATCCAACCCGATTCTGGCGAGCAGCTGCGTCAGGTAGGCACCCGCATCACCGACGAACGGCTCACCCTTCTGGTCCTCCCAACGGCCTGGCGCCTCGCCGATGAATACGACCCGGGCGTCCGCGGGCCCAACGCCGGGCACGGCTTGGCTGCGGTATTCGGCTAATTCCTCGCACTTCGTGCAGTTCCGGATGAGGCCGTGCAGTTCCTCGAGCGTCTTGCAGGTGACGATCGGGTCGGGTGGCGCGAACAAATCGCCCTGGCTGAGATCGGTCAGGTCGGTCATCGATCTAGGTCATCGGTGATTCGTGATCGGTAGACAGTAAACAAGCTATCGCGGGTGGACTGGCTCCGAAACCCACATCCCCCATTATTCGTAGTTCCTGCTAGAGACTCCAGCAGTGACCTGGCTCGTGGGTGCGGACTACGTTTGAAGCTCTGGTTCGGCAGTCGGGCCCACCGATCGCTGACGACCGACGACCGATTACCGAAAACCGACAGCACACCTATGCGCGTAATACGGTATCGATTGATAATCGCGACAGCGGCTCTCCTGGCCGCCTGTACCTATGACACCGGTGGACAGATGACTGGATTCCAGAACTTCGCCGTTTACACCCAGAGTCCGAGTCGCGTTGCGGAGGCACTGACCGCCGAGCTCGTGCAGCGCAACGCCCTTTCTTCGGACCTGGCGGTGGATCTCGGCACGAGCCTGGTCGACGCGCTCGCAGCCGGTGAGGAAAGCCAATTCAGCAGCGAGTCTGTGTCCCTGGCTCGGGACGAACTGGCCGGGCTGGTCCCCGAAGAGTTCCGACGGTTCATAGGTGATGAAGGCGGGCGCTATGTGCTCGAGCTGAGCATGGAGCCCGCGGCAGACGGGGGTCTCCGCCTGACCGTCACACCGACCATCATCGCCACGGTGCGGGGAGGTGAAGGGCCCTTGGGCGGTCGTCCTCCTTGAACCGCCGTCTCGGTCTCTAACCATGCCGAAGCGAATCGCAGCTCCATCCTGTGTGCTGGGAGCGGTGCTTGTTCTTGCTGCTTGCGGAGGGGAGCGAACCGCGGTGTTCGATGAGGATCTTCTTGTTAACGATCCGTCAGTCGATCGTGGAAACAACACGACGCAGAGCGAAACCGCCGTGGCCAGGCACGGGGATGTCGTCGTTGTCGGCTATAACGATTCCGGCGAGTTCACGCGACGGAACAGCATGACGGGTTACTCCTACTCGACCGACGGCGGTGAGACATTCGTCGATGCCGGCGTGCTGGCACCGGCAAAGGGCGGCCGTAACCTTGGCGACGCGGCATTGGCTGTCGATCGTGATGGCAATTTCTACTTCGCAACGCTCGCAGTGGATGCAAGGGCACGTTCGTTCGTTGGAGTGGCAAGGTCGAAGAAGACGAAAGGCGAGGTGACGTTCGGGGCACCCGTCCTGGTTCCCGGTCTCGACGGAGATGGTTTCCAGGACAAAGAACTCATCGCGGTCGATGCCAGCGGCGGGCGCAGGGATGGCCACGTGTATCTCGTGTGGACCGAGTTTCCACCCAGGGGCGCCTCGCGAATTCTCTTTGCTCGCTCGACCGATGGGGGCAAGACGTTCGCGGCGGCGCAACGCCTCTCGCAATCGGGCAGCGGTGTCCAGGCCGCAATGCCACTGGTCGGGAAACGTGGCGAGCTCTTCGTCGCTTGGGAAGATCGATCCGGCGTGCGCACCGGGTACATCCGCTTTCGGCGATCCGATGACGGGGGTGAGAGCTGGGGACCGGAGATCACCGCCGCCACCTTCACGAGAATATCCTATGGACGCGCCACCGCCGCTTGCTTGAGGCCGGCGCTCAACGGTCACATCCGTGTCAGCGAGTTCCCCAGCATCGATACCGACCGCAGCGATGGACCTGGTGAGGGTAATCTCTACGTCGCCTTCGCAGCCGACCCGGGCCGCCAGGGCCGTGGGGACCACTCGGACATCTTCGTCGTTCGCTCCGAGGACGGCGGCAAGAACTGGAGCGATCCGCTGAACGTGGTCAAAGGCCGCGGCGTCAGGGCGAACCCCGACGAGACGACAAACGACAACTTCATGCCGGTCCTCACGGTCGGCCCCGCTGGCGAGATCAACGTCTTCTTCTACGATCGCCGCCACGACGAGGCCAATCGCAAGATCGACGTCTATCGCGCCATCTCCACCGATCAGGGCCGCACCTGGTCGAACGAGCGCGTGACCAGCGAGTCGTTCGACCTGCCACGCCTGAAGCCGAACTTCGATCCGCTGGTCAAAGAGTGCTACATGGGTGACTACAACGACGCCACGGTGGACGAGCGCGGCTTCTA